>JBARYO010000524.1:0-15427 GCA_049647905.1 Elainellaceae cyanobacterium
GTGGGGGAAACCTAAAGGCAGTCCATTCTCGCGCCCTTATATTTATTTCTAGATAATAGACAATAGTAATGAATGTTACGCCAACAGAGATTCCAGAGGTTCTTTTAATAGAGCCGAGAATTTTCGGAGATGACCGAGGATTCTTTTTTGAAAGCTACAACAGGCAGACCTTCGCCGACAAAGCGGGGGTGGATCTTCAGTTTGTTCAAGATAACCACTCGCGGTCGACGAAAAATGTGCTGCGAGGACTCCATTATCAGATCGAACAGACCCAGGGTAAGCTTGTACGCGCCGTCGGCGGCTCTATTTACGATGTCGCCGTGGATATCCGCCGCAGCTCCGCCACCTACGGACAGTGGGTCGGTCGCCTACTGAGTGCTGAGAACAAGCACCAGCTCTGGGTTCCTCCTGGATTTGCACATGGGTTTCTAGTGGTGTCAGACGTGGCTGAGGTGCTGTACAAAGCGACAGACTTCTACGCGCCTCAGCACGAACGTGCCCTGCGCTGGGATGACCCAGACCTCAGCATCAGCTGGCCCATATCAGAGCAGCCAGCCCTGTCTAATAAAGATGCTGCCGGATCGCTATTGAAGGACGCTGAGGTTTATCCGTGACTAGCGTTTTACTCATCGGTGCTAATGGTCAGGTCGGTCATGAGCTGCGGCGATCGCTGCAAGGGGTTGGCGATGTGGTTGCGGTGGGCCGTCAAGAGCTAGATTTAACCGACATTGACAGTTTGCGGCAAAGCATTCGAGCGGCGCAGCCTGACATTATTGTCAACGCCGCAGCCTATACTGCTGTGGACAATGCTGAGGAAGAGGACGATTTGGCTAACGCGATCAACGCGATCGCCCCTACGGTAATGGCGGAAGAGGTGCAGCGCCTAGACGGCTTGTTAGTTCACATCTCGACAGACTACGTCTTCAACGGGATGAAAAGTACCCCTTACCTAGAAGACGATTTGCCCCAGCCCTTGGGCACCTACGGTAAATCTAAGCTGCTAGGTGAAGACGGGGTGCGCCAATCTTGCGATAATCACATCATCCTGCGGACGGCCTGGGTATACGGCACGAAGGGCAAAGGAAACTTCGTCAAAACGATGCTAAGGCTTGCGGCAGATCGTGATGAGCTACGGGTGGTTGCTGACCAAATTGGGTCACCAACCTGGTCTAGCGACATCGCCGCGACAATCGCCAAGCTCATCCAGCTAGAAGCCTCA
Organism: Elainellaceae cyanobacterium; assembly: GCA_049647905.1. Classification (GTDB taxonomy): domain Bacteria; phylum Cyanobacteriota; class Cyanobacteriia; order CAKZMO01; family CAKZMO01; genus JBCCAG01. The sequence continues at coordinate 1,220 of JBARYO010000524.1, forward strand.
GAATGCCCTGCCGAGTCTGGCATCTACCATTTCACCAATAGCGGGGTCGCAAGCTGGTACGACTTCGCCATTGCTATTTTCGAGGAGGCCAAAACCCAGGGAGCGGCGCTGCAAATCAAGCAAGTTGTTCCCATCACAACCGCAGAGTATCCAACGCCAGCACAGCGACCGGCCTACTCGGTTCTATCAGGGCAGAAAATAGCCGAACTGACTGGTGTGCCGCTCCATTGGCGCCATAGCCTCCGGCAAATGCTTACAGAATTTTATACCTCGTAACTATTTTTGTTCCTATGAAAGCACTCATTCTCTCAGGTGGTAAAGGCACTCGGCTACGGCCTCTGACCTATACCGGCGCAAAGCAGCTGGTTCCCGTGGCCAACAAGCCTATTCTCTGGTACGGCATTGAATCCATCGTGGCTGCTGGCATCACCGACATCGGTATTGTCATTAGTCCCGAAACAGGCGGAGAAATCAAGAAAAAAACCGGCAGCGGCGATCGCTTCGGAGCCAAAATCACCTACATTCGCCAAGACGAACCTGCAGGCTTGGCCCATGCTGTCAAAATCTCCCAGTCTTTTTTGGGTGATGCACCGTTTGTTATGTACTTGGGCGACAACCTCATCGAAGGAGACCTGCATAACTTCTGCGCTCGGTTTAAGGATAACCATCTCGACGCCTTGACCCTACTGCGCCGCGTGCCAAACCCAACGGCCTTTGGCGTGGCTGAAGTGGACGAAAATGGTCGTATCTTACGTTTGGTAGAAAAGCCCAAAGTACCCCCCTCGAACCTAGCGCTGGTGGGAGTTTATCTCTTCTCACCAGAAATCCACACCTCCATCAGCCAGATTCAGCCCTCTGCGCGAGGAGAATTGGAGATTACCGACGCCATCCAAAACCTAATCGAGCGGAAGCGCCCCGTGGAAGCGGAAGAGCTAGAAGGCTGGTGGCTGGACACCGGAAAGAAAGACGATCTGCTTGAAGCCAACCGCATCATTCTAGACACCTGCCTAGAAGCTGATAATCTAGGCGACGTAGATGAGGCCAGCCAAGTCATTGGCCGCGTCAAAATCGGGCAAAATTCTAAGCTGATCAACTGCACGGTGCGCGGTCCCGTCATCATCGGCGAAAATTGCCACCTCGAGAACTGCTTTATTGGCCCCTACAGCAGCATCGCAGATGAGAGCTGCCTGATCGAAGCGGATTTGGAGCACAGCGTCATCCTGCAGGGCGCAACGGTGAGTGGCATCCATCAGCGGATTGTCGATAGCCTCATCGGTCAGCGGGCCAAGCTGACAGAAGCGCCCCAGCGGCCCCGCGCCCTGCGGTTCATGATTGGCGATGATTCTCAAGTTGAGCTGGTGTAAGGAGACATACAATGACACAACAATCCAATCGTAAGCCCCGCCGCATAATCATCACGGGCGGCGCAGGCTTCATCGGCTCTAACTTTGTCCACCACTGGTGCCAGCAGTACCCCAGCGATCGCGTTGTGGTACTCGATGCCCTTACCTATGCCGGAAACCGAGCTACCCTGGCCGACTTGGACGACAATGGCCAAGTGCGTTTTGTCCATGGGAATATCTGCGATCGCGACATGGTAGACACCTTGCTCAAAGATGAGGCGATCGACACCATTGCCCACTTTGCTGCAGAATCCCATGTGGACCGCTCCATCATAGGTCCTGGGGCATTCGTGCAGACCAACGTTGTCGGCACATTCACTCTGCTGGAAGCGTTCCGTCACTATTGGCTCGCCAACGGCAAGCCCCAGGACTACCGCTTCCTGCATGTTTCCACCGATGAGGTCTACGGATCCCTTGGTCCTGATGATCCGGCGTTTACCGAAACCACGCCCTACACCCCCAACAGCCCCTATTCCGCTTCAAAAGCAGGCAGTGATCACCTCGTGCGGGCCTACTACCACACCTACCAGATGCCCACCCTGATCACCAACTGTTCTAACAACTACGGACCATACCACTACCCTGAGAAGCTGATTCCCCTGATGTGCATCAATATTCTCTTAGGTAAGCCTTTGCCGGTGTATGGCGACGGGCAAAACGTGCGGGACTGGCTCTACGTTGGGGACCATTGCAGCGCCCTCGACACTGTGATTCACAAGGGCACACCGGGGGAGACTTACAATGTGGGCGGCAACAACGAGGTCAAAAACATTGATCTGGTTCACAAGCTCTGTGAGCTGATGGATGAGCTGGCACTGAGTCTGCCAGTACGCCCATCCCAAGAGCTCATTACCTTTGTCAAAGATCGCCCTGGCCACGATCGCCGCTACGCCATCGACGCCACTAAAATTGAAACGGAATTAGGCTGGACCCCTCAAGAAACCGTGGACAACGGTCTGCGTCGCACCATTGAGTGGTACCTGAGCTATGAAAGCTGGTGGAAACCCCTGCTTTCGGACGAGTATCGGGCCTATTACGACAAGGTGTACGTCAGCGCTTAGCCGCATCTGTAGGCCCCACGTTGAATTCATAAACCAGCCGGGGGAGCCGCTCCCCCGGCTGGTTTTGTGATGCGGCTAATGCGCAATTCTAAATCTGACTGCCGTAATTCTCTCCAGCTTGATGTAAATCGATAGCGCGTATAGGAAAATAGTCACGCCAACGATTTCCAAGGTCTCCTCTACAGTCGTGACCAGTGAATAGGCGAGGTTAACTTGGGGCGATGCTTCTGCCAGCACTCGAGAGCCAGAACTACTGTGGATAAGCGCGGTCACCATTTCCAGGCCAATTGCCCCCGAGAGAAAAATTCCGCCCGATAGGATGACTAGGTTTCTGACCTGTTTGGGCAGTTGGAACACAAATTTCGCATATAGGATTGCCAGCAGAGCCACAGCAGGAATGGCGACGATTACCCAGGTATAGTAAAACAGCCCTGACGTATCGACGTATGTCTTAGAAAGCCGTGCTACGGATTCTCGGAAAGTCGCAATTTCGTCAATAGAAATATATAAAAACAGAAGCGATAAGCCCAGCCAATGCCGAGAAAATTTCTCCTCCTTTTTTCTTGCCCTTAGCCCTATCAACAACAGCAATGCGGCACAAATGAGCAGCTGAAACGAGGAATACCAGGTTGGCAAACTTTCCTCTGCGCCTAGATTGAACCGCATCATTAAGAAGTCAATGTTTTTGTCTGAAAAGTAGATAAACAGATTGCTCAGGAGGCCAGCGATCGCCAAGCCAATATCGGCTCCCAAGAGCAGCGTGAGCAGTCGCTTGGGGGAAATATCTACAGTTTGTACGATTGGATCTTGCATTTTTCAGGAATTCCTTCTATGCCAAAGGTCTTGGTCTGGGATGCATGCTAGTCTTTGCGCTTCGGTAACGCTCTCATTCTTTTTTCTCTGGGATTCAAAGAAAAACGTAGAGTCCAGAGGAGAGCAGCTAGGACAAAGGGTATGTCTTAACTCTCCCTTAATCTTGATGTCAGCCTTTGTAAGTTTGCCCTAAGTTTAGGTTTAAATTAACGCCGGGTTAAGATTCGGTTAAATTGCAGGAAAGTTCCGCACTCGAATGACCCCGTATGTAGGCTAGTCCCAGGATGTGATTTTGGGGCAGCAGCGCGGAGACGCCATACTGTGGTGCTTCGCTCTGAGCCTTGCCTTTTGCAGCGAGTGGCATGCTTGAGCATGGACGCTGTCTGGCGACGTAGACCCGCCGCCAAATCAAAACTCACGCTACCGGTAGCGCAAACCAGCCTGAGGTCCGCTAGAATTGGTCTACGGATAGAGGAGAGGCCATGGGTCAAACGGCGCTGCAGAATCAGGTGACGACCATTGTAGACTGCCCGAGCAACCTGCCCACAGCGCACTCGACAGCTTGTGCAGCCCAGTCAAAAGGCAATGATTCGATATCGGAGACTGTGGTTCAGCTGCAGCTAGGTAGCGCAGCTGCAGCTGAACAGCAGCCGGACAGCGCCACATTAGCGTTAATAGACCACGTGAGCGCCGAGGCAGCGCAGGCGTCTGGGGTATCCTGGCAGGCCGTTGTGGAGCAGGTGCTGACGTCCGCCGACTTAGATCAGCTCATCACCCGCCTGCAGACCAGTCCGCCATTCATCCAGTCCATCACGCAGCAGCTCTTTCAGCATTTAATCAACCAATATCGTCAACAGGTTGCGATCGCCGTAGCCGCTGATGGCTTAAGCGCCGTTGATCTCAATCAGCCGCACCTTCGTCTCCAGACCAGTAGAAAAGCTAGCGAACAGCAGGCGAGTGGTACCAGGAGCCAGCAGCTAGATATCGTGATTGATGCCGCTGTCGTACAAACCTATCTCTGCGGCTCCCTCACCAATTTCTTTGAGCATTCCCGATTTAGACAGGCTTTCAAGCGCTTTATTACCAGCCATCTCGTCGCTTGGATCATGGAGGATGTAGACATTTCAGCGCTCGATAGGGAGACGGCAGCGATCGCTGTGCAGCAGCATCTCAGACAAACCATTCCACATTGGGCTGACAAAATTGAGCGTCTCGGCACAATCTATAGCGTAGACATCACTCAAATGGTGATCGACAGCCTCAACCTGCAGCAGTGCTTACTGAAGCGGCTAGAAGCCCTGATGGGCTTGAGGCTCCGCCCCGAGATTACTCTAGATAATGCCTTAGACCTACCCAACGTCGCCCCCATCCCCACATCTATTCCCATCGCCAGCAGCATTCGCGCCCAGCTGCGCCCAGATCTATGGCAACGGGATAGCGACCTGGCCGTATTTCAATACCGCAGTAAAAGCAATCCTGCCAACTACATCGAGCATTACATCACCGATCCTGGCGATATTGCTCTGCTGCCCTGGGAAGCTGCAGAGCAAATCATCAACAAGTTCGGCTTTGACACCGTCAAACTGCAGATGATTTTTGCCGCCCGCGCCATGGATCAGGACGAACCCTGGAGCAGCACCTTCTGCCTTAGGGCCACCGATATTGTGCAGCTGCTGGGGTGGGACCGCAACCACAACACCAGCTTGCCCGAGAAGCGAAACACCATTGCCAGCGCGGCCCATGCCCTCTCCTGCCTGTTGGTCAAATCGGTGTGGATAGAAGGGCGAGGCAAGCGACGGGTGGATGCCAGCACCCCGGTGGGCCGCATGTGGGACGTGCTAGTGGACCCCCACGGGCAAATTGACTGGGTAACGGGGAAGATTGAGCGGCCAGACGAGGTCTATGTCACCGTGACACCGGGCCTTTGGACCAAGCATTTTCTCAACCGAGCGGGCCATAAGGCAAAAGCGGCATTGCATCAATTTGGCTATTTGGCCCGAGATATTCTACAGATCGATCCCTATCATCACGAAATGGCCCTGAGGCTGGCGATTCAGCTGACGCTGGATGCGCGGGTGCGGGTCCACAACCAGCATCCTTACAACTATCAGGTGGTGGCCCTGCTCAAAGAAGTGATGCCCGCCGCTGAAATCAGCCGTGCCTTGGAAGATAAGTACAAAGCCAGGGACCTTAAAAATCGCTGGAATCGCGCCCTGACTCTGCTCGTTAGCCTCGGTTGGCAAATTGAGTATGATCCCCACACCTATCCTGACTGGCTGCAGCCCAACAGCACGGCTGCTCGTCCGTCTGACTGGCGGCGCATCAAAATTATTGAGCGGCTGCTGCAGGCCCATTTAGTTATCCGGCCTCCCCAGCCCATTCCCCAGCTGCTGGCCCAGGTCAAGTCTCCACCGCATCGTCTCAAGGGAGCCAAGGCGCGATCGCTGCCGGCCACCCAGCCCAATACATCCCAAGCGTCTCGCCGATCGAAAACTGCCGCGCTCCGGGATATTACCGGTGACGAAGTTAGGGAAGGCCGCAAAGCGCGGGGCTGGAGCCGCAAAGAACTGGGTGGATTTCTGGGGGTGAGTGCCGACTACGTGGGGAAGCTGGAGCGGGGCGATCGCGTGATTACCCCACCGCTCCACAAGCGGCTGTGTAAGCTCTTGAGCCTGTCACAGAGTAGCGCTGTAGCCAAACAAAGAGTCCCGTAGGCTTAGTCCCAGGTTTATTGGCGGTGGGCGTTTCTTTACGTAACCTGTAGTGATGCCCATAGTGGCGTGAGAAGGAAGCTGTAGCCGTACTTTCTGACTCTCAGAGCAGCTTCCCACCCCCATGATCTTCTACGGAACTCCCACAAGTGATTCATTGTTCGGTACGCCTTTAGCCGATGAGCTGTATAGCCTTGGCGGCAACGATCGGCTTCAGGCGCTGGGGGGAAATGACACCATCTACAGTGGCGAGGGCGACGATACGGCCAACGGCGACGCGGGCGACGACACCCTCTTTGGTGAAGCTGGTGACGATATGCTGAACGGCGGTGATGGCAACGACAGCCTCCACGGCAGCGTCGGAGACGATACCCTGCTGGGGGAGGCTGGAGCCGACCGCATGTTCGGGGAAGCGGGCCGCGATCGCCTTTTCGGCGGGCCAGGGAACGACCTCCTGCTGGGGGGCACTGAAGCCGATCTGCTGGCCGGAGGCCAAGGCAACGACCAGCTCAACGGCGGGAGCGGCGACGATACCCTCACCGGGGGCGATGGCCAAGACGCCCTTTTTGGCGGCGAGGGGGACGATACCCTCAGTGGGGGCAGCGGAATTGACGAACTTCAAGGGGAAGCGGGAAACGACAGCGCCTCTGGCGGCGACGGCGACGATCTGCTCCTGGGGGGAGACGGCAGCGATCAACTGAAAGGAGATGCTGGACGCGATCGCCTGTTTGGGGAAGCGGGGGCCGACACTCTGTTCGGGGGCAGCGGCAACGACTGGCTCTATGGCGGCAACGATGATGACGATCTGCAGGGTGATGCAGGCGATGACGCGCTGTTTGGCGAAGCGGGGAGCGATAGCCTCGCCGGGGGCTGGGGCAATGATGCGCTGTACGGTGGTGAAGGAAATGATGCCCTTGCCGGTGACGAGGGCGCAGATCAGCTTTACGCCGAAGCTGGAAACGACACCCTCGACGGTGGTGACGGCAGTGACCAGCTCTATAGCGGCGAAGGCAACGACGCCCTTGTCGGCGGCAGCGGTGACGATATCCTCTATGGGGAGGACGGCAATGATCAGCTGCTGGGTGGCGATGGCAATGACGCCCTCTATGGCGGAGCCGGTGTCAACCAGCTTGCCGGAGGGCAGGGAAACGACACCTATTGGGTAGGCTACGGCAGCGACACCATTGTTGAAGCGACAAATCAGGGACAAGACACCGTCGTGAGCCTGGGAAGCTGGCAGCTAGAGACCAATGTGGAGGGCTTGATCCTGCAGGGGGACACCGTTGCCAACGGGCGGGGCAACAGCCTCGACAATGTCCTTGTCGGCAACGACGCTGTTAACAGCCTGCGCGGCGGGGCAGGCCGCGATCGCCTCTTTGGTCATGGGGGCGGCGATACCCTGCTGGGCGGTGGCGGCAATGATCGCCTCGTAGGCGGGGCGGGCAACGACACCATAATCAGCGGCGGCGGCAGCGATCGCATCATCTTCGAAAGCGATGCCCCGTTCAGCCGCCAAAGCCTGGGAGTAGACCGGCTCAAGGGGTTCTCCCGCCAACGGGACAAAATCATCCTCAGCAAGGCAACCTTTAGTGCTCTAGAAAGCCGACGAGGAACGGGATTTAGCAACGCAGATGACTTTGCGGTGGTGCGAGGTCGCCGAACCGCAGCGGGCAGCAGTGCTGCAATCGTTTACGACGCGGGAAGCGGGAGCTTGTTTTACAACGCTAACGGGGCCAGCGCAGGCTTTGGCGAGGGAGGACGCTTTGCCCTAGTCGATGGGGCTCTTGCCCTAGAAGCGCAGAATTTCATGGTGCAATCTTGATCTCACCTCGAGGCGCTTATCGTCGGGTGAGGACCTGCCAGCCAATAAACACCATGAAGCCGACATAGCCCAAAACAGCTAGCCAGTCTAGCCAGGCGTTGGGGTTGTATGAAAGGGGATCGCTCACGGGGTTTGGCGTCCGCCTAGGGTGCGGAGCAATAGCAATAGTCGCACCTTCCAGTATCGGCTAAACCCCGCCCGTATCCCAACCTTTTGGCGATCCGCACAAACAAGCAGACAAATGTCAAAAACCGGCGCTAGAATTGTAACGGATAATTAAGCACCGACGTCAACCCTTTGACATTTGTTTAGTAGAACGCTCGACGCGCTCTGATATTGAGACCAATCCACCACACACCACACCGGATACAGTCTGATGACAAATATCACCTACGCCTACAGCCCGGAGCAAACCTCTGCATGGCTTCGCGGACTGTCAACCATTGCTTGGGCTGACGGGCACTTTGACGAAGAAGAGCAGGCCGTTATCCTGTCTTTGGCTCAAACCGAAATTGCCCCTCGGGCAAACCCAGAGACCCTGGAATCTATTGATGCACAGGCTCTAGCCGACGCCATTGGCCCCGATGGCGCTATGGGCGAAAACTTTATGCGAACTGCCGTTATGGTGGCGATCGCCGACGGTATTTACTCTCCAGCGGAAGACGAGATTCTACAGCAATTTTGTGACGCCATGCATCAACCCCACGACATTCTCAACCACCTCCGAATGACGCTTCCCAGCGAAAACAGCGCGGCGTCGGATAGCCCACTCAACCTCGAACCCCTACGGCCTGTGCGAGAGTGGCTTGACCATCTCGACATCGAAAGCCCAGGCGTTGCTCGGTTCCTGTGCAAAATGATTCCCCCCCAATGTCCGTTTGAGCGGGACGTCAATCTCTTCGGGCGCAAGCTGATCCATATTCCCCCCCTGTGTAAGCTCAACCCCCTATACGAGCAGCTAGTGGGTCTGCGGTTTCGGGCGCTGTCTTACCTGGCGGACGACTGCGGCGAGGACGTCAGTCAATATTGCTAGGGAAACGGGATTAGCCGGTTGTAGTCTAGGTCCAGGGATAGGTTAGTTCGGTCTTCCATTTCTTGCTCCTGCAGCAGGGCCCCTGTCTCAGTGGACCACACCCGAACGAGGGCGCGGCCTGAGGCCAAGGGGGTGACTGCTGCAAGAGCACTGCCATCTGGGCTAAATGCTAGGTTTGGCACGGCATCCTGCTCTGTGGGGAGCGCCGGAGAAGGAGACGCCAGATTATGGGTAGGCGATGCCATACGTCTTGGAGACCTCTGCTGTGAGAGTCGCCACAAGCGGATGGTCCCGTCTGCGCTGGCGATCGCAATCTGATTGGCGGCAGGATCCTGGACCGTAGCAGACCCATCTTGATATGGCCCGGAAGCCCCTATTTCCGTTGGAGCTGCGGTTCCAACGGCCATGGCGGCGGCCTGCTGGGGCTGAAACCGATCGGCGCGAACCACCCGTGCAATGGGTGACCTGAAATATTGCACGGCCCCTGACAATAGCGTTAGTGCCACCATGGCTGGCAGGGCAAGCTGTAACCGCCGTCGCTCCCATCGCGATCGCTGCGCCGCCGTACGACTGACCGTAACGTACTGTCGCACCAAGCGAGCAGGCGGGTAGTTTGTCTGCCGTAAAACCGCTTCAGCGGCCTGCAAACGGTTACCCTGCAGCAAGTACTCTGGTGAGTTGGGTCGATTCATGTCATGCCACTCCACAGCCGCATCTTCTAAACGCCGCTGCTGCCTCAGCTGATTGCGATGCTGCGCCAGCCAGTCCTGCAGCAGCGTCCAGCGGCGGATTAGGGCTTCATGGGCTACATCGATAATCTCATTGGTTTCGCTACTGTTAGCACAGATGTCAGATCGCGTTGCATCACTGTTGGTTACACCACCATTGAGAGGTTCCCGCTCCGACGCCTCTATGGCCGAGTGCCCCGTGACGACGAGGGCCTCGTTTACGAGGATGTCTAGGGTATCTTCCAGCACTTGAGTAGACTGGGTCAGCTGAAATAGCGTAGATTTCAGAACCCGCCGTCGGGTATCCTCGGTCCCATCACCCAGCTGAGTCAGCGCCAGAAAAATTTGCAATGCTGCCGTCTGATGGGGGGGTGACAGGGCATGAAAAACGCGAGAGGCATGGGCCAGTAGAATACCCTGGACGCCACCTAAAGCCGTATAGGTGGCCTGCGTCAGGCTATTCTGCTGACGCTGCTTCCACAGCTGCAGGAGTGTTCCCTGCAGCAGCGATAGCTCTCCCGGCATACCGGCAACATCAAACAGCAGCGCATAGACTAAACAAGGATTGCACTGCAACTTAGCATGCTGAGCCGGTTTGAGAATTGCCGCTTTGAGCTGCTCATAGGTGAGAGGGGGAACCTGCAGCAGGCCCGGCGTCATCATCGCAGATAGCACAGCATTGTTCAAGCAGTGGTCCAGGAAATCAGCCCGCAATCCGATGACGACGCGGAAGCAGTCATGGGCCTCTCGCAGGGCGTAGGCGATCGCCTCAATCATCTGCTGGCCCTCACCCTCAAGAGAAGCACTACAACAATGGGCAAACAGATTTTCGAATTGGTCGATAACCAGCACAAAGCGTGGTCGTGGCCCCAGCCCGGTCCCACTGTCCGACAGCAGGTTACCGCGCAGGAGCTGAACTAAACCAGGGCCACCATCCTGCAAAAAAGTCTCAGCGCGGCGCAGCTGCTCTGCCCGTTCTAAACCAGCGCTATCGACATCAATAAAGGCCGCTGCCAGCTGCTTCAGGGGGCGATCGCCAGGTTGAATTAGTCGAGTTCGCCAGCTATTACTTCCCGAGAAGGCGTGCCCTCGGCGCATCTGTGCCGTAAACCCGGCCCGCAGCAGCGATGACTTGCCGCAGCCCGATGGCCCCGTTACCGTCACTAAGGGCCGATCTATCACCCGGTCAATGAGCTGACGAGTCAGAGTCTCGCGGCCAAAAAAAACGTCAGCCTGATGGACATCAAATGGGGCCAATCCAGGATAAGGACAAGGCTCATCCATAGGCTTCGGTTGACGTGGGAGCTGAATGCCGCTGGAGGTGAGCACAATCTCACCCCCCGAGTTTTCAAACAAAGGCTGCTGGAGCTGCTGACTCAAGGCCCGACTGACGCTGCTGGTCAGGGCGTAATTAGTGACGCGGCCTGCGCTACAGGTTCGTGGGTCTAGCCCATCTAATATGGCCTGGGTCAAAACGCTGTGGCAGCTAGTGAGAGACTCGTAAGCTGCCTCGTACTCCCGACAGGCCGCCATAAACATGCGGTCTGTCCCTGCGCTCACGCCAGGATCTGCGTCTAAAAAGGTGAGTAATTCACCGCTATGGCAACAATCCAAAATCACAATCCGCTGGCGCACCGGACTCTCCTGCAGCAGTCGCCGCAGCCAGAATAGGGACAGGCCTGGTGCGCCACCGTCAGGGTGAGACTCAGATAAGGCTAGATAACCATCCCGAATTCCAACGTTGCGCTGAATGCCGTGACCAGAGAAGTAGAACAGTGCGGTGTGGGGACTGTTGGCTCCGCTGGGCTTGAACAACCGGATTAGAGCTGCTTCCAGCTCCGCTACGCTGACCGGCGTTTTCCGAGCAACAGCAGGCCGTTCACCACGAATTACTTCGGGCAAGCGCTGAACGCGAAAGTCACCATGTTCTTCCAAAAGGCAGGCGATCGCCTCGGCATCATTTGCCGGTGTCCTTAGTTTAGGCAAATGCGCGTAGGTGTTGATACCAACTGTAAGAGCATCCCTCATTTTTACGTAATCCTACAGGCGAAGTGGCAAGTAATGCGGACAGACAATGACGAAGCTGGGACGGCTTGTCGGCGAGGCTTCTCGGTAGAGATAAGGTCATATCGCTGACATGCGGTATCAACAGTAATCTCTATAGCGGTCACCGTTTTTCCAGATCAAGTCACTGAGGTCATCATCAAAATTGGATGTCATGTGTCCAAAAGGCCACATCATTCTGTCTAACATCAAAATTCGAACGTCAGATCATTTAACAGATGAATCAATTTCCGAAATCAGCACCCCTTACAATACAGTCCGTTTCTTCATTTAGACCATATCCAAGCTATGACTGGTTTGCAAAGGGGGTGAAACCCAATTTAGGAGCCACCCATCCCGTCCCAAATCAATTCAATATCCTAATGTTCTAGTTGAATAATCGGGTTTTTGTCGGCAGCTATAATGAACCTCCGTAGAAATGCCGTTGAATTGCTGTCAGCTTGCCAGATCTGAGCCTCATTTATAGGGAAGATCCGAAAGCAACGTTACATTAAAGACATTGATGAACAAGATGGCATAGAACTTTAATTCGGAAAAATCTCAGCAAGACAGCCATAAGAGCGGTCTTCACCAGCACCGTCACCACAAAAATCCACGATGAGTGTCCAGCCCATCCAGCGGCGGGATACTCGACTCCAGATGAGACAAACTAAAATAGAAGTGTTGCATTTCGTGGTCGCCAGGCGACCCGCTGCCTATCGAAACGATTTACGGACAGGTTCGGGGTCTAAAACCCAGTCAGCTCAAGCAGCTTCGGCGACTTTATCATCAGCGTCTGCCCCGCGATCGCGTCACGACGCCTGAGTTTGCCCAGCGTCTCGCTGCCGCCAGCCAAAGTATTGATCAGCCTCTGTGCGCCTATGTGGATCGGCGAGGCCATGTGACGCGGGTGGGGGTAGGCTCCCCTCGGCAGACTCAGATTCCGCCAGTGGAGCTGCCGCGATATGGCGCGGAGCGACTGTGCGGACTGCGGTGTCTAGCTACGCAGCTCAAACCTGATCCGCCCAGCGACGCCACTTTGACGGCAATGGCCATCCAGCGGCTGGATGCCTTAGCCATCCTCACCCTATCGGGAGAAGGCTTTCAGCGTCGGGGTGGCGGTGGCACGGGCTACGTCGATGGGGCCTACCTGGCCCATTTGGTACCCCAAGAGCGCTGGACCGTCTCACCGCCCACTACCCTAGACGACATTGCCAACCAAGACTTTATCGATCTAGTTGAAGGGCTAGAAGAAGAGTTCCGCCGCGAGTTTGTGGCGCAGCAAGTGGACGCCGACCACGATCGCGTTTTGGTGGTGGGAGTGGTAACTCGGGGACTATCGCCCCAAGCGTTTAGCGATCGCTTGGCAGAGGTGGGGCGATTGGTGGACACGGCAGGGGGCGATGTGATCCAAACCCTGTCTCAGAAGCGATCGCAGCTCCATCCCCAGACCGTTGTGGGTGAAGGCAAGGTGCAGGAAATTGCGCTGGCAGCCCAGACGGCAGGGGCCACCCTAGTGGTGTTTGCCCAAGACCTATCCCCCGCCCAGGTGCGCAATCTAGAGGCGGGCATTGGCGTGCGAGTGGTGGACCGTACCGAGGTCATCTTGGATATTTTTGCCCAACGGGCGCAGACCGGAGCAGGAAAGCTACAGGTGGAGCTGGCCCAGCTAGAATACCTGATGCCTCGGCTGATTGGTCGCGGTCGGGCAATGTCTCGGCTGGGAGGTGGCATCGGGACGAGAGGTCCGGGTGAAACCAAGCTGGAGACAGAGCGTCGTGCCATCCAGCGCCGTATCTCTCGGCTGCAAAAGGACGTGAATCAGCTACAGGCCCACCGCGGCAGGCTGCGGCAGAACCGCCAAAGCCAAGAGGTAACTTCGGTAGCGGTGGTGGGCTATACCAATGCCGGTAAGTCTACGCTGCTCAACGCCCTGACTAATGCCCAGGTCTACACCGCCGACCAGCTGTTTGCCACCCTAGATCCCACCACGCGCCGCCTCAGCGTCCCCCATCCCGATACCCAAGAGCTAATTTCGCTGGTGCTCACCGATACGGTGGGCTTTATCCACGAGCTGCCCCCCTCATTGATGGATGCTTTTCGCGCCACTTTAGAGGAGGTGACGGAGGCGGATGTCCTGCTGCATGTGGTGGATCTGTCCCACCCCGCGTGGCAAAGTCAAATCCATTCGGTGGAGGGGATTTTGAGCGAGCTGCCGCTGACGCCAGGGGTGACGCTGGTGGCCTTTAACAAATTGGACCAGGTGGACAGCGAGGTGCTGGAGACGGCAAAGGTGCTCTACCCAGAGGCGGTGTTTGTATCGGCTCGCGATCGCCTTGGCTTGGAAACCCTGCGGCAGCGGCTGGGGACGCTGGTGACGGAAGCATCAGGGGTAGACCTGATTTTACCTGCGGCAGATTAAGTCATAGACGTTTTAGGGGCATGGCAATGCCATGTCCTTAGCGTCCACCATCAGAGCTATACCACCGGAACTATCCAGATCCACCCAGCGATTATTCTGCGGATACCCTAGGCGATCGCTGCCTCAAGTCCTCTAAAATTTAGAAGCTCAAAGACTCCTAAACCCGCATCAC
>JBARYO010000525.1:0-4963 GCA_049647905.1 Elainellaceae cyanobacterium
TCTATAGACTGACGGCGTTGACTGTTAATCCGCTGAAAATTTAGCCTCAAGCTGGAGCAAAATCCATTTTAAATGTTCGGCAGCTTCAATCTTAAACCCCAAGACAAGACGTATTAGGTTTTGGTAAACCAGAGCAAATTTTACGGATATCATTACCTACTCTCGTTATTAAAAACTGAATACCTAGTCTGAGTCAGCAAATCCGATGCCCAGCCCCTCTAGTACCAGTGATTCGATTGCTTATTTTACCTGTATAGGATTGGGACTCCTCGCAACGGTGATCCAAGAGCCAGCACAGGCCAACGCGGTGAACTACGACGGTGATACCCCGCTGCTCTCCTCTCATCCGAATGGCGTTCAGTCTGTCTCGTTGACTCCGGCTTTAGCCAGTGACCCAGGGGCCAGTAACCTAGGAGCCAGTACCTCAGGGCGCGATGACCTTCTGACACTGGCGCTACCTAAGCTGGCGAAGTCTGGTCATGCTGGCGCATTAGCAGCGGCCCCTTTTGAGCCCCTGATGACCTCTGAACCACTGGTGACCCGCAGCGTTAGTTTGGCAGCCGATGTCGAGCTTTCCGCTGAGGGGTCTGATGCACCACTGGCATTTCAGTCGCTTGCGGCAGAGGCAGACGAGATCAAGCTACAACCACTGCAGGCACCAGCCCAGCCCACAGGAGCGATCGCAGCTGCGGTCGAGACACCTACCCATCCAACCTATCAGGTGATCACAACACCGCCACCAACGCCTGTGATTGCCATCGGCGCGACGGAGGTAGCGGCAGGGCAACCCTCGTTTGACCCAGCTGAACGCTTCGTATATCACTCCTCTGCTCCCTCCAGCCGTCCTAGCCTGGCGGGCATCGAGATTATTGATGCTATTCCATCTGGTGGCACCCCGGTAGACATTGAAGCTGTTGCACCAGCGATCGCCCCAATGCTGGCACAGACAGCGGCACCCACCCGCGCCCTTCCCGCACCTCTAGGGACACCCGCTAGAGATAGCGCGGTTGCCCAACGCTCAGGGTCGCCATCCGCAGCGCCATCCGCTGTGTCATCTACGGCAACATCAAATCGGGCCGCCGACTTAGCCAATCCCAATCAGGCCCTTACCGAGCCAATTGTCACGCTCCAGTCCGCATTCTTGTATCAAGACGATGACTTGTCCGCCCGAGGTCGACTGACCGCCATCTACCCCATCACCTCCTATCTGATAGTGGGTGGCTCTATTGACCTAACAGAGGGCGATGCCTTTATCGACTCTGAGCTAGAAGGCGTCAATATCAACGAACTCTACGTCACCGTCGCGCCGCCATCTATCCCTAACCTGCGGTTTACCTTAGGACAGATTGACCTCACTTCCTACTTCGATCGCAATAGTTTTGCGAAAGACGCTGTCACCCATTTCTTCAACCCCATCTTTCAGACAAATCCGGCCCTGGCGACAAGCGGCATTGGCTCCCGCCAAGGCATTCTTGCGAACTGGGCGGTGACGGATGACGTTCGGCTGGCGGTGTCTGGGTTCTCCTCTGACCGCAGCATTAGCGACTTTGAGCTGGACGCCGTTGCGGCTGAGCTTGGCGTTCGTGTCGGCAACGGTATCATTCGCGGTACCTACGTTAATTCTCGGGATGCTGGCACCGATGACGGGCCTGCCGATATCTTTAGTCTGAACCGGGGCGGCGGCGAGTTCGGGATTCAGGAGGGCGATCGCGAAGAGGCATTTGGCCTCAACGCGGAGTACTTCATCCCCGAGATCAATCTGGGACTGTTTGCGCGCTTTGGCCATTACAACAACCGAGATGCTGACTTTGACGCCAACACCGTCAGCGGCGGCGCCAATCTCTTGGATGTGTTTATGGCCCGCGATCGCTTGGGGCTGGCCTACGGTGAAAGCCTAAGCGGCGGTGATGACGAGGGTGTTGACAATGCTGACGCCCTAGAGCTGTTCTACGACTTACCCATTCGCCGTAACCTCCGCGCTGGCGTCACGCTGCAGCAGCGCAATGACTTCAGTGAGACGGTGGTCGGATTCCGAATTAGAAACGATTTTAATATCCTGCCCTAGCCTAGATGCGGCAATTTATATCAGTTCCTGTCCCCCCGCTACGTTATAGCTCTATTCTAATTTGCCCTATGAAATCCACAGCACCTATCCAACCATCTACCCGGAGGCGGTCAGCCTTTCTCGGGACATTACTCAGCGTTAGCCTGCTCAGCCAAGGCCTAGCGATTCTGCCCATGGCCCTGCGCGTCAACGTACAGGCTCAGACGTCCTCTACCTCCGTTGCCCAGGGCTACACCTACCTTGAGCGCGGTTGGGTAGATGGGGCCATCGATATTTTTCAGCGCGTCCTGCGGAACAATCCCCAGGCCACCAACGCTCAGCTTGGGCTGGCGATCGCCTACCGGCGGGCGGGGCGGGACGCCGATGCCTTTACGGCCTATCAGCGGGTCGTGGCCATCGACAATACAAACCAGCTGGCCCTGTTCGCTCTAGGAGTCCTGGGGGGCTACCGGCCCGAGTGGCAAACCCAAGGTATTGACGCCCTCACCCAGCTGCTCAACCTAGATGCCGATAATGTCCAAGGACGGCAGCAGCGCGGATTGCTCTATTTGTACCAAGGCCAGTTTGATGCCGCGATCGCAGATTACTCACGCGTCATTGAGCGCAACCCATCGCCGGAGGCCTTGATCGGCGCGGCCCAAGCCTACACCTACAGCGGTAAGCACCAGGACTCTTTGCCCTTATTCCAGCGCTATCAGGCCACCGGAGCAACGCTCAACACTGGTGAGACTATCGCCTATGGCTTAGCGCTTCGGGAAACAGGACAGGCTGCTCAAGCGGTAAGACTGCTGGAGCGATCGCTTCAGGTGAGTCGGTCTGGCCCAGGGGCGGCAGGGGTTACCCTACAGCTTCGAGGGGCGCTGGCATCAGCCTATGCGGCCAACGGTCAGTTTGATTTGGCCAACGGAGCGATCGCTCCCCTACAGACGCGGGGAGATACTCGGCTGATTTTAGCCCGCGCCTATATGGATATTGCCCGCTACAGCGGCGACAGCGCCTATCAACAGGCGGCAGCAGGGCTTTATCGTAACGTCCTTGGCGATCCCGCTAACTTGACGGCAGGCCGAGCGCGAGAAGTAGCAGATGCTCTCAGCAGCATTGCTGGACAACAAACGGTTGCGCTAGATGTCTATCGGCAGCTGGGACAGCAGTACCCCGATAACCTCAATCTGCAGGTGCAGCAGGCTCTCCTCGAACAGCAAACTCAGCAAATTACAGGAGAGATGCTAGCCTCTCGGCTGACGCAGATCCTACGCTCTGCCTCGGCCAGTGAGCAGCAGGTCATTGCCCGCAGTCTCGTGCAGCTCATTACCCCTGACCCGGCGTTACTGCCTGTCTATCAAAGTCTGATTCAGTCGGGGAGTGACGAGCCTTTCCTCCATTACCGCATTGCCCAAATCTTCGCCACCCAAGGCAACTACAGCGCCGCCCGCGAGGCGATCGCTGTCTTTAGTAGTCTCCGCAGTGATCAAGATGAGCCTCTTGATGAACTTCTCCTAGCCGACATTGACCGGCAGCAAGGCAACTTGGAGGACACCGCAGTTCGCTATCAAGGTATCATTGCCCAGCGGCCACAGCCATCGATACTATCCGGGGCGCTGCAGGGGCTGGCTTCGGTGCGGGCAGAACAGCGTCAGTTTGATGAGGCGATCGCCCTCTACGATCAAATCATCGCCCTCAACCCGCAGAACGATGCCAAGCAGCTGGGTCGCGCTGGCTTGGCCTATGGGGCTGAGCGAATCACAGACAATGAAGCAGAGCAGGTCTTGTCCCAGTGGCTCTCCCGGCATACGGTGGCGGAAGCGCCGCCCGAGCTGTTTAGCCTGGTGGGCGTGCTGCCGGCGTCTGTGGCGCGGGAGGCACTGTACAACCAGCTGCTCGCCATCGATCCAGCCAACGTCCCCGTGCGAATTCGCAGCATTCAGCTGGTGGCCAGCCGCGACCCAGATGCCGCCCGGACTCAGGTTGAACAGCTCATTACCGCCAATCCCGATGACCTCAATGCCTACTTTATCCGAGGGCAAGTCGCTCAGGATTTGGGCGATTTGAGCGATGCGAGTGTGGCCTATGCCGCTATTTTGGAGCGTAACCCCAACAATGTGGGTGCGTTGCTGGCCTTAGGTGGCGTTGAATTTGAGCGCCAGCGCTACGATGCCGCCCAGCGGGCCTATAACCAAGTGCTAGATCTTGACCCAGACAATGGCACAGCCCGGCGATCGCTAGCGGGGTTGAATGCAGCCCAGGGAAGGCGTCTAGCGGCACTGAGTCAGCTAGAAGAATGGCAGGCCGACCAGGCTGCCCAAGGAATAGCTAATCCAGATGTTGCCATCGAAATGCAGCGCATCCGAGAAGGGTTCCTGCTGCAGCGCGGCATTGAGCCCCCCTGGGAGCGGTTCTAGCCCTACGGCGTTGGCCTGCTTGCAAATGTCTCGATACGGTGTGGCATTTGCGATGCCGCTGTGAAGACTGTGGTTCTGTCAGGACGTAGTAGTCGGCGGCAGGTATTGAGACCGTACTAACCCGTTGCCTCATGCCTCAGGCCATCTGCTTGTCGTTCAAAGAATCGTTCAAAGGAATTATAGTGCTTATGAATCGATTGCTGCTCTTTGGACTCGCTGTGGTGTTGGTTGGCTGCGGTGCACCGAGTCCTCCGACAGACCCATCTCCCGATTCTTCCCACTCGGCTGGCTCTTCAACAGTAGTTGAAGACACCCAGCTGCAGCGCCTTGATGAGAGCTGGCAGATTTATAAGCAGCAGTTTATCCAAGCCGACGGGCGGGTGATTGACCGGGAAGCTGGCGATCGCACCGTGTCGGAGGGGCAGGCTTATGCGCTGCTGCGAGCCGTCATGGCGGACGACCCGACGACGTTTTCTGTCGTGCTGTCTTGGTCGGAGAG
>JBARYO010000526.1:0-8948 GCA_049647905.1 Elainellaceae cyanobacterium
CTGGCCTACTGCTCAGTTGGAGTCGCTGATGATTGAGCCCTACATCTTTGCCATCATGGCGCTGCTCCCCCTGACGGCTGGCTTGCTCGTGACCCAGGTGAATCCGTACCATGCCCTCGTCATTCGCGGCATTTTGGGTGCGGTGGCGGCGCTCGTCTATGCGCTGTTTGGTGCAGCAGATGTGGCCCTGACGGAGGCCCTCGTGGGGACGATGCTCTCGATTACCCTCTACGCCGTGGCGGTACGCTCCTCCCTAAATATGCGGATTGGCGTTGTTGAAGCCCCCCACAGTGATGACTCTTCAGCAGAAGCCTTTGCAACAGAGCTGCCTGCAGACGGCGCATCGGAACCAGCCTTCCATTCCAAAATTCCCCCCATGTCAGAACCGCTGCGCTCTTGGCTCCAGCCCCCGCTGCGCCGACATCATATGCGGGTGGAGTTTGTCAGCTATGCCAGCCGTCAAGACTTAGAGGAGGCGATCGCCGCAAAGGAGATTCACGCGGTCTATACACGCTCTGGATCTCAGCTCACTGACCCATTGGCTGACGCCCCCGTTACATCAGCCAATGGGTCGACGCACCACCTGCAAATTCGGGTGCCCCGCCTCTACCAAATTTTGCGGACAGAGCTGCCGCCAACGGTGGTTCTGACGCTAATGGCGGCCAGCGCTAAGGAGACAGTGTCTAAGGAGACAAGTGCTGCGTAGATCAGCGCTATGGCAGGACCTCCTGCCCCAGCCACAGCCCATTACCAACCCATAACGACCTACAGTGCCGAGAAACCAGAATGAGTTCGATGATGAAATGGCTATACATTGCAGCTGGCGTAGCCCTTTACTTCAAGATGATGCTGCTTCCCAGTACGGCAGTCGGGTCAGCGGACCTAGAGATCGTGGAGCTTGTGGTCCAAGATAGCGGGGTTCCCAATGCGGTATCTGGCGTCATCTTCAGGAATCGCCTCTACGATACGATTTTTGAGGTGGTTGTCTTTACCCTTTCTATTATGGGGGTGCGATTTCTCCTCGCCGATGAGAAGCCCTCCGGCACCGTCTACCAATTTACCGACCAGCCATCTATCATCTTGGCCAGACTGGGGGCCACCATTGCCGCCCTGATTGGCATTGAGCTGGCGATTCGCGGCCACCTTAGCCCTGGGGGAGGCTTTGCAGCGGGGGTGGCGGGCGGCACCGCCATTGGGTTAATCGCCATCACCTCGTCCTCTAAATACATGGAGGCCATCTATCAGCGCTGGCGAGCAGCGCAGTGGGAAAAGGTGTCGGTGCTGATTTTTATTGTGTTGGCGGTGCTGACGCTGGTAGGTATTGAACTGCCTAAGGGCCAGCTGGGGGAGTTGGTCAGCGGAGGCTGGGTGCCGCTGCTAAATGTGTTGGTGGCGGTGAAGGTGGCGCTGGGGGCCTGGGCCACAATTTTGCTCTTTGTTCGCTATCGAGGGTTGCTGTAGGCGATTAGGGCGTCTTAGGGGCGTTGATGGGGTCAGCGTCAATGTGGCCTATGGGGGAGGGCTCCGGGGGAACATTGTCGGGGCTGGAGACTGCGTCACGAGCGGGGGCGACTGGTCCTGCAGCATCTTTGCTGGGCTGGTCTTGAGCGGCGCTATCCGTTGTGTTGTCTGGGGTAGGAGTGACTTCTGGCATGGATGCAATGGCATAATGGACAATGCCTTTATTGTACTGAGTAGGGCAGGGGTGCATCACAGCGATCGCTTAGTTTGGGGCGGCGATCCCGTTGTTCATAGGCGTGGTTGTTGAGTTCACGGCGGCGATCGCTTGGTTGAGAGACGCGATCCTTTGACGTGTCACCGAGACTCAACCAAAGAGCTACAATCTTCCTGAAAGTGGGCAAGCTGCCTACGCTGGGTCTCGCTTAGCACATCCTTTTGCTGGCTCACCTCTACATGCTCGACGGTGACGGGCGCTACTCCTGCTTCTACAACGCCAAGCTGACGGGCAGCGCTGTAGGACACGAGAAGATCTTTGCTTTGTTCATCAACTTGTTCATCTTGTTTGACTCTCTCATTGACTTTCACCACAACAGGCTGGCCAGTGGCTTCGCTCTTGAGGTGGATTTTAGACCCTGGCGGTAGAAACGCATGGGCTGCTGTCGCTTCCGAATTTTTAAAGACTTCCTCATATAATGTAAATTCGCCATCAAGCGTTGGGTCAATCCAGCCAACAGATTGATTTCGGCATTCTTTGGAGAAATCCGGTTTGTGAGAAACGTAATTTACAACATTGTGAGCTGTACCGCCTACATTCGCCGCTTCCGTTTGCGCTAGTGGTGTCTCAACCGTACTGAAGAACATCCTTGCCACCTTAGCAACATCGTCTTTGTAGCTGGAGCAAAATGCTCCTACCGCGCCAAACGTCAAACACAAGAGGCCCTGCCTAGAAAGTTTAAGGGGCTTGATTTTCGTCAGATGAGTACAATATTTTTTCAATGGGGGTAAGAGCTTTCCAAGGCAATCATTCACGCTCTTTGCCGCATGTTCTATCGGCGACTTATTGGTATCGAAAGCCGTCTTGAGAGCCAGCGCATCGCGAGCAGGCGAGAAGCCGTGGACTGTTTCCTTACCCTCTTGGTGAGCTGTCGCGCTGTGTTCTATAGAACCGCCGAGAATCTTCTCAAGAGATCTAGTTCTGCTTTGTTCAATTTCCTCTTTATAACTCTCATCAAACCGCTCCAAAGATTCATCAATGAACTGGTCAACAAGATGAATCAAGATGGTTAGCTTTTGACTATGCTGCGCTAGCTCTAATATAAAGTCAAGCTCCTCCAAATCTACTTCAGATAGAGTGTCTTGTACCGATAGCTCAAAGTAGCGGCTGAGAAGCTCTTCTTGACTGGCTTCAAAAACTTTTCTGTACATATGAAGATAGTACCAGTAAACTACTTTCTTCATTGGGCCGCCTTTTTTCAGGCTGGCGTTGTCTCTAATATTCACAGCAATAATTCTCCGGGTTCAACGAATTAATATAGAGCCTGATCCGAGCGAAAAGCTAACGCTTATCAACCGTGGCTTTGGAAAAGACTGATTTTAGTTTGGCCAGGGCTCTTTCCCCGCGCTTTCTAGCGGTAGCTGCGGAGATACTCTTACCTTCTAAACTACTGAGCTGCGCAGCAATGTCCTTCCAGGGGTACCTTTTTATGTGCTTCAATTCTAAAACAGCCCTTTCGCTAGCATTCAGCTGGTTTAGAGCAAGAAACAAGTTGCTAATGTCTTGAGCATGCAGCTCTGTGAAAGAATCCGATTCGATAAAATTAGCGAAGACCTCTGAATTAATTTTGACTTTGAGACTAATTTTTCGACTGGATATCGCCTTCCTGCTGTGCTCGCGAATAATATTAAGGGATACTCTGTTGACCCATGCAGGAATATTTTGAATCGCATTGTTTCCCCTCAGCGATCGCTCTGTCCGAACAAACGCTTCGTGCAAAACATCCTCCACAGCCAAGCTTTCAGATAGACCATACTGCAGCAACCTCCGTTTGATAAAGAAGAGTAGCGAGCGATCGGAATATTCGGCATCTACAGCTAACACATGGCTGAAGTAGTTTTTTAGATCTTGCGAGCTTTGTTCGGGGCCATTTCTATTTTGATTCATAGTCAGGCTTGAGATGCGGTGTCTACAGTAAATATGTCCTAATGGTGATGTGACAGCACTGCCATCAAAACGCTAGTGTGCACAGTCTCTTCTGTGAAAACTCCGGGCTGTTTGTCATGGCGGTTGAGTGTCGTGCATCTTAACTACACCTCAATGTGACCGGTTCCTCAGAAATGTGACTTTTGTCTAAACCTATATGTCTCCCTCGCATCAGCACGACTGGAGTAAAGGCCAAAGATGAACGGCGTCAGCGATCGCCCCAGCCTCAATCCCAGCGATTCCTCTCATAGAAACCGATCTTGTAAGTAGAAGGCCATAAATAAACGACGCTACTTGGAGGTTCGCCCCCGCCGGGGGGCGAACCCCAACACCGTTTACTTGTGGCTAGCCACTTAGTGGGATGGGCGACATTTTCGGCAATGTGCGTGGGAGAAATGGGAAAAATGGGTTGACTGCTACTACCACCTAGCATGGTCAGTACTGGTCGTGATCGAGACAGTTGAGCCCCGTAGTCTACAGATAGCTTCAAAAACACCACAGACGAGGCAATCATGACTAGCATCTCAACCCAATCTACCACCGGCGTCCAGCTTCCAAAAACGCTACGCAATTTAGTCGAGGCGGCGATCGCAACAGCAGCGATCGCCCTCATCGCCAACGTTAGCGCGGCCAGCGCAACCACCGAACAGAGCCCCCCATCACAGGCAGTATCAGAGGCCAGTGCCCTGCAGTCGGGCGTCCCGCTGCGAGCTAGCTTTGGCTATGGAATGGCACCGTTGGAGGGAGACATTGACCCCAATGAGGCGACCCGTCGGCGGGTGGCGGCGGACACCAACAGAGTTGGGCTAGATCCTGACGAGGTCAATCGGACCCAAGTAGGGCGAAGTAGCAGCCTTGGCCCGGTGATACAGCTTGTTGAGATTGAGTTTTAGGGGCGGCTCACGCTCGCGTACAGGATTGTCGCGGCACAGACCGCCAAAAGATCCCACTATCAGTGAGTCAGAACGTACTGAGTCCTCCCACCAGCAGCTGGTGGGAGGACTCAGTATCAAAGAGATGACCGCCCCTTGGTCTATGGCTACTGCGAACTAAATCCGGGCAAGACAAGTGGGGCAAGCCACGCGATCGCCAGCGTTGCTCTCACGTTGACCCCGGCGCAGCTATTTGGCTGGCTGAGAGTGGGCGCTAGGTCGCCGCTACTTTAATTTTCATTGAAGCTGGAGGAGCCAACGTCAAGCCGCGCCGAGCGGGCAGAAGGGGGCGCGGACGCGGCAGAACAAACTCAAAATCCTGTAGCAAAGTCGCCACAGTAAGCTTGAGTTCCATCATCGCCAGGGCCGAGCCAATGCAGCGCCGATGCCCGCCGCCGAAGGGCAGATACTCATGGGGGGCATATTGACGCTCTAAGAACCGCTCTGGCTTAAACTGCTTGGGTTCAGGGTAGACCTCTGGGTTTTGGTGAAGAATATAGGTCGCTGGCATTAGGGCTGTTCCCTCGTCAAACGAATAGCCCGCAAGGGTCATGGGCTGGCGCAACACCCGCACAAAGGTGGTGGGGGTGATGGGGTAAATCCGCAAAGCCTCCTGACAGACCGCCGTTAGGTAAGGCAGCTTGGCGATCGCCATGGGGTCAGGGTCATTGCCCAGCTCGGCCAATTCAGCCCGCAGCTTTTGCTGTACTTCCGGCAGGTAGTGAATCCAGTAGAGCATCCACACCAGAGCCGAAGCCGTTGTCTCATGGCCCGCCAAGAGCAGGGTCACTAGCTCATCGTGCAGCTCTTCATCGCTCATGCCTTGCCCGCTTTCGTCTTTAGCCTGCAGCAGCATCGTCAGAATGTCGTCCTTATCGCCCGCCCCCGCCTCGGCCAGCTCTCGGCGGCGATCGCTAATTTCGGCATGGAGCAGCGCTCTGATGCGCTCCCGCCGCCGGATAAACTGCCCCCAGGGGCTCCACGCCCCTAAATCTTTCTGCAGCTGTGGGAAAAAGAGGAAGCTGGCGCTGAGGGGAGATTCAAAAGAATCAAGCATAGCGCTCATGGACTGCTGCAGCTGGGTCAGCCGCTCTCCCTCACTGAGGCCAAATACGGCCCGTAAAATAATGCCCAAGGTGATGGCCTGCATCGGCTGGCGAGCGACGATCGACTGCCCCGGTTTCCAGTCGGCGCTGACCTGGCGGGTGATGTCGCAAATGAGCTGCGCGTAAGCCCGCAGGCGATCGCCATGGAAGGGGGGCATCAGTAGCTTTCGCTGGCGCTGGTGGGCCTCGTCATCTAGCAGCAGAATTGAATGGTCGCCCACCATAGTTCTAAGGACGCCGTTGCCTTGGCCTGTTGCCGCTGCTGAGGCATCCAGTGCAAAAATTTCCCGCACGACATCCGGGTCACCCACGTAAACCAGCGGGCGCTCCTCGCCGATTTTGAACATGGGACCATAGCGCCGGACGTTGTCATCCATGTACCCCGTCGGCTGCAAAATTAGGCGAAAAACCCGCAGGATACGCTTTAGTCCCTTGGCTTTTGGCCCATCAAGTTCTGGGCGCTCAGGTGGGTGGGCGATCGCGTCTACAACTGTTGTCATTACTGCCTTTTGATTGGGTCTGAATATATCGGGTAGGGGTCAACGCCGCTGCACAGGAATCTGGATATCGCTGCGCTTCATCGGGTCGGGGATGTAGGGGCCGTCGTAGAAGAAGCGCCGGGGCGGGCCGCTGACCATGTAGTCGGGATGCTCCGATAGCCAAGCCTCTAGCCGCTGGATGCCCTCGGTGTAATGCTCAAAGCCATAGCCCCCTCTAATCCCCAGGCTAACCACTGTCATTGGCGGGATGTCTTCAACCTGGATATCTGAGGCCACGTCTTGGGGGACGATGTCGGGGCTGCGGTACAGAAACGACACGGCGGCTTCCCCTTCAGGGGCGGGGCCGCTAGCATCTACGGCTGCAGGATAGCGGGTTTCCACAGGGGCAGTCATGGAGATGTTGTTGCTGCTGATGTGGCGGAACAGGGGAGAGAAGCCCCGCGAGGAGGCATTGGCTAAGTCACCCGTGACTTGAACGGTAGCGGCCCGGTAGTCTGGGTACTGCTTGATCTCAATTTCGCCGTTTGATGTGGGCGGCGGGAAGCCCTCGGGCAGAGGCGCTGAAGCGGCGTTGTATGCGCCAAACAGCAGCGCCCCAACACCGATTACCCCAACAATTAATAGAACCTGGCTGAGCTTCATTTCAGAGTATGCTCGCGGTGAATATTTCTAGTCTAGCGATTGAGCAGGAGTTACTTTTGGGGTAGATTTCAGGGGGGCACGTCACTCCCCTGGTAAAACTTGCGCTCTAAATTGCCTAGCCATAGCCACAGCGCCCCCGCCGCCAAAGGCACCCCCGTCAACGCAGCGGCAGCGGCAGCGGTGGGGGCTCCAAAAACAGAAATACCGAGGGGAACGCCAGACCAGACCATTGCGCTCAGGATAAGCGCTCCTCGCCGCAGCGTCTGAATATTGGCTAAGGCAGGGCGACAGCTGCCGCAGTGCTTCGTGTGAGAGTTGTAGCGGTCTAGAAGCTCGGCTTTAGAGATTTCTGGCGAGAGCTGCTGCCCCGGAAATGGATCGGCCTGAAAATTGGTAATCCATTTGCGGAAAGCGATGACGTAGCGGTCAGCCTGGGTGGGCAGGTAACAGGCCTGGGCGTAGGGCTTGTTGCCCGCGCGCTCTAACAGCCTTTCTTGGAGGTGCAAAAAGATTTGATCATCTTCTAAAATTCGGTTGTTGCCGACATGGCTGTACCAGCGCGGTGTGAGCTTGATAAACAGCCCAGGCAGCTTAGAGGAGAACTTAAACGGAAAGCGAGCAAACAGCCGGCAGTGCCCTTTGCGGGTGGGGACGGCGTACACCACGGTAAGCGTGCGGCCAAACTGCTTAGAGGTGAGGTCGTTGTACATCATTGAGGGGGCAATAAACTGGGTGTGCTGGGTGCCCAGCTTGCCCTTGCGCGGACCCTCTGGCCAAATGCCCGTGAAGCCCTGCTTGCCAAATTCCAATATGTCCATCTGCATAGGGGCGGCGTTTTCTCGCTTGCCCACTGTCTTATGGTGAGTGTAGGGGATATGGCTGGCATCCAGCACGTTTTCCAGCAGCGTTAGCGCGTCGTAGGGCAAATCCCGAAAGGTATTGAGCAGCACCCAGCCCTCTGTCTCTTCCTCCAGTGCCGCAATTCCAGGGACAGCGACCTGCTCTGCGTTTTTAGCAAGACCGGGATAGACGAACAGCAGCCCCTGGTGAACTCTGGTGGGCATGGACTCGGCGCAGGCCCGGTTGGAAAGGTGCGCCTCTTCTGTAGATAAGGTTTGCGGGATGTGCTCGCAGGCCCCGCTGCCCGAAAAAGCCCAGCCGTGATAAGGGCACTCTAGCAGCCCCGCTTCGTTGATGCGCCCCTCAGATAAGGGCGCTAGCCGGTGGGGGCACTGGTCCGCAAAGACACGCCAGATATCAGCTTTGGGGTCCCACCAGATGACGACATCGCGCTCTAGCAGGGTAAAGCGGGTGAGCTGGGCTTTATCTAAGTCTTCGATGTAGTGGACGGGATACCAGGCCTCGGCCCAGTCGAAGCGATTGGGGTCAGGGCCACCTGCCGGTAAGGCAGCGGCGGTCGGGTTGAGCTTTGGCGCGTTTTGAGTAGCCGTCATAATCAAAGCAATTTTGATTTCATCTGCTTTCTATTGTGTTACAAAACTTCATTGCTTGTGGGAGTTTGTTGAAGCTAGGGCAGCGCGATCGCCTTCCTGGCTGAGCTAATACCGCCTATTTGAGCGCCCATCTAAATCGTGGTTCTAGAGTGGTTCTAGACTGTAAGCATTGCTTAATACTCAGTAACTATGACCAGATTTGACCCCGCCGCCCTTCCGCCCCAGACCGGCAAAATCGCCATTGTCACTGGAGCCAACACCGGCATCGGCTACGAGACGGCCTTAGCCCTGGCCAAAACCGGCATGACGGTGAGTCTGGCCTGCCGCAACCAGGCTAAAGCGATCCAGGCGCGGGACAGCATCTTGGCCCAGGTGCCCGAAGGCGATGTGGTGGTGATGCCGCTGGATTTGAGCGAATTGTCTTCGGTGCGGGCCTTTGCCCAAGCCTACCGGGAGCGATTTTCCCATCTCGATTTGCTGATCAACAATGCGGGGGTGATGTGTCCGCCCTACAGCAAAACCGAAGACGGCTTTGAGCGCCAGATGGGCGTTAACTATTTGGGCCACTTTTTGCTCACGGAGCTGCTGCTGGATCTGATGCCGGATACGAGCCAGTCTCGGGTGGTGTCGCTGAGCAGCAACGCCCACAAAAT
>JBARYO010000527.1:0-1863 GCA_049647905.1 Elainellaceae cyanobacterium
GCTCAATGAGGTACTCAACCGCGGCCTCGACATCATCTACAGCAAACGATAGGTGACGTAGACCACGAGCCTCTGGTCGCGAGGGGCGCTCTGGCGGATTGGGGAAAGAGAATAGCTCGATACAGTCGCGATCGCCAACCTTGAGATCCAGTTTGTAGGAATCGCGCTCGGCTCGATAGGTTTCCTGAAGTACAGGAAGGCCGAGAATTTCCGTATAGAACCGCTTAGACCACGTATAGTCAGAGCAAATAATGGCGACGTGGTGAATCGACTTGATATGCATTAATCACAGAATTATCGGGACGAATGGTGTGCTGTGGCCAGCACATCTCAAAGTTTAGCAACTACTCGGAATGTCTTGACCGAGCGAGAGGTATTAACCGGTTGCCTTAGCTGCGACCATTGATGCGGTTCGGCAAGATCGTAGGTTCTTCTACGGAGCGGCGGAACTCTTCTACCTCATCGTTGTAATCGATGGGCAGAACGGCGACAACGTTCTCATGGGGACGGGGAATAATGACCCAAGTCTCTAGGACGCCACCGGGAGTCTTTTCAGCGGCTTCAACCCCTGCTGCCATGGCAGCTTTCACTTCGGAGACATCGCCGCGAATGTTGACCACAAACCGGGCACTTCCGCCACGGATGTAGCCAATTAACGTCACGCGGCCTGCCTTGACCATGGCGTCAGCCGCTGCGAGTACGGGGGGAAATCCTTTTGTTTCAAGGGATCCAACGGCTTTGGTCATACCAACTCTCCTTACAATAATCTTGTGGGTAAATCTATTAGCGCGAAAAGCCAGTAGGGGCGGGTCATGGGCCAATATCTCTACACTATTCTACGGGTGTTTGCTCCCGTTTTCGTCCTTCATGCGCTGCATGTCAGCATTAGGAGGATTCTTCAAATCGGCTTAGCAGACAGTTACAGTTTGATACGAAAGTCAATATCGTTCGCGAAAGGGTTCTGAGTCTTCCGTGAAGTCAATTGGCATCACTGAAACGGTGTTCGGCGTTGGGTTGGGAATGACGCAGTGACAGGTCACTTCTCCGTTGTAGGGCAAATCACTCGCCGCTAATTTTCCAGCCTCCATTGCCCGCTTCACTTCCGCCACAGGCCCACGAATAACCACAAAGTGACGACCGCTGTCCGCCTGCTCCCGTCGGACAAAGGTGACGCGGCCTGCTTTCAGCATGGCGTCAGCTGCCAGCATTGAGGCCGGAAGGCCATGGGTTTCAATTACTCCGACAGCAATAGGCATTGACTTGATTCTCCCTGTGGTATGGCTTGTGTGGTGTTGGTGGGATGTTGGGGTTAGGGCTAATGGCGATCGCTAAACCTTGAGTAGGCTAGGTTCCTTCGAAGAAGCAATGACCTGCTCACAGCGGGACTGAGGATGAGCCCAGCCGTAATGACATTCGTTGGGATCGCCCCAGCATAAGCCTAAATATAGCTCAGCTTGGCCAGCCTCAATCTCTACCCATTCTGCTGCTTGGATCTGCTGGTTGGCTTGGTGCCGCGGAACGGGTGTTGTGGGACTCATCTGCCACAGCGGCAGTTGGGCGGTGTGGTCTCGCCAAAATTCTAAAATCTCTGGCTTGTTGGCAATTAACGCCTCTTTGTCGCTGGGAATGGCAATGAGCTGACTGTTAATCTCTGGGAAATGGATGAAGCGACTGTTGAACCGGCAGTTGCGCCACACTAGCCCTGAAACGCCGTGGTCTAGTTGATACTGATGAATCTGGCTACGAAAATCTCGATAGGCATACACCTTGCTCAGCTTTTCGGTGCCTAACGCCTTTTCCACCACCGGATCGCCTAAGCGGTTCGACGCCAGCAGAAGCCGTTCACCCTTCCAAGCGGCGTCT
>JBARYO010000528.1:0-7543 GCA_049647905.1 Elainellaceae cyanobacterium
GGCTTTGGCGATGGCAGCGACGCTGTAGATGGGCCGGATGCCAAGGTCATGATGCGGGGCGATCGCTTTGAAATTCGCCGGGTTGTGATGAACCTTGTGAGCAACGCCATCAAGTTTACGGACAGCGGTCGGGTTTCAGTTGATTTGCAGACTCCCCAACTCGGCTGGATCACTCTGGAGGTTGAAGATACGGGACTCGGTATTGCCTCAGGGGATCAAGAGCTGATTTTCGATCGATTTCGTCAAACCAAGGACCGCCGCGCGGGTAGCGGGCTGGGGCTCTACTTGTCTCAACGCATTGTGGAAGAACATGGTGGGACCATTGCGGTAACGTCGGTCCCAGACCAAGGCAGTCGCTTTACCGTCAAGCTGCCGGTTAACGTTGATCTTTGACATCCTCCCCGCGCTGAAGGGTGGGGAGGATGTCAAGCTCTTCCCTAGCCCCCGACGGTAACTGTCTCAGTGACCTCAAGTGTTCCGTCCTCAGCGATGCTCCAAATGTCGTAGCTGCCGACAACGTCGCCCTGCTCATCTAAATCGACGACGCCACTTGCCCCTTGGTAGTCAATATCTTCTCCCTCCCTCAGCAGGGCTAGCCCTTCACAGACATCAGATACTGCTTGGCCGGGAGGATTAGCCACCTCAGCAACGCTGGCTTGAATATCGCTGCCTGTGGCCGACTGCGCTGCCTCTGCTGCCAGCACAATCAGAGCCGCTGCATCCCAGGTATTTGGATCGAACACGCTGGGAACGCGATCAAAAGCATCTTGATACGTTTGAGTGAAGCTATCAATGGCAGGCCCTGTGGAGCTGGGCGCGGTGCCAAAAACACCGCTGATGATGTAGCTGCCGTCTGCCGTCTGCCCAATCAGCTCGGCGATGCCGTCGTCTTTCATGCCATCTGTCAAAATAATTTCAGTAGAGCTCTCAAGGAGTCCCTGCTCGAAGGCCGATTTGAGAATGAGGCTTCCCGTCTCCGGATAGGCGATTAGCAGCACTGCATCGGGTGAGCCGCTAAATGCAGCGCTGACTTCAGAGTCAACCGTAGCTGCATCGGGGGTATAGAGGGTTGGATTGGCCCCGTTAGCGACCGTGCCACCTAAAGCCTTAAATGCGGAAGAAAACGAGTCTACGAGTCCATTGCCGTAATCGTTGTTGATGGCCAGCACCGCTACTGTTTCAAAGCCGCGATCGCGAGCCAGCTGAGCTAGGGCATCTCCCTGAAATGTATCGGGGGGAGCGGTGCGGAACCAATAGCCATTAAATTCGCCATTTTTGGCCCGCTCCGTGAAGACTGGGCTGGTGCTGGCAGGGGAAATTTGCACAATGCGGTTGCGCACCGCAATATCCACCGCTGCGCTGGATATTGAGCTTGCCGCTGCGCCGACCACCCCACCGACCTTGTCTACCTCAGCGAGCTTTGTCATCGCTGATGCGCCAGCAGAGGGTTCGGTCTGCGAATCCTCTGCGATAATCTCGACAGGCTGTCCCAATACCCCACCGCAGGCGTTGACCGTCTCCACCAGCAGGTTGGCGCTATCCTGCATTGGTCCACCATACTGGGCTAGATCGCCAGTAATCGGCAGTAATGTGCCGAGTTTAAGTGGTTCTGTTGCTGTTGCCGAATCTGCCTCTGTGCTTTCGCCAGATGATTGATCGGACGGTTGCCCAGATGGTTGACAAGCCGCCGTAAACGCTAGCAGGACAATGACCGCTCCTCGCCCCAAGACAGGCCAGTTCAGTTGGACAGAATGTTTTGTCATGTCAGTCTCCCTGGATGTATCCTTAACGTCTTAAGTATTTTACGGAGTTGCATACAGCCTATGTCTGCCGACACTGTTGAAATTCTATCGGCTGAAGCCATGCGGCGAACCGTAACGCGGCTTGCATCAGAGATTATTGAGCATACCAAAGATTTACAGTCTCTAGCACTGCTCGGCATCTACACCCGCGGGGTGCCGATGGCAAACCTGCTAGCTCAGCAAATTGAAGCTTTAGAACAAGTTCCCATACCGGTTGGAGCCCTCGACATTACCCTGTATCGAGATGACTTAAATCAGATCAAGCTCCGCACGCCCGCAAAAACGAAAATTGCTTTCGATCTCTCGGGCAAAGTTTTGGTGCTTGTGGACGATGTGATTCACAAAGGCCGCACGATTCGGGCGGCACTCAACGCCGTTACCGACTACGGCAGGCCAACGGTCATTCGACTTGCGGTCCTAATCGACCGCATTGGACATCGCGAACTTCCCATCCATCCTGATTTTATTGGCAAGCAGCTTCCCACATCGAAAGAGGAAGGCATCAAGGTTAATTTACAGGCGATTGATGGTCGAGATGGGGTTGAGTTGATCAAGCAGCCCTGATGATAGATTGAGGAGACACTGTTTTAGCCCTCAATACCATCGTCGTGGCGACCCCCAGCTTTAATTTTAATTCCACTACCAGCAGTGTTGCCCCCGACACTGCCCAATCATCTGTAGACAGACAGCACCAAAATTCGACGCAAATCCGTAAGGCAGACCACATCCGTATCTGCTTGGATGAGGATGTCCAGTTTCGTCAAACGACTGGGCTAGAGCGCTATCGGTTTACCCACTGCTGTCTCCCAGAACTCAATTGGAATGATGTCGATATTGCCACTTGTTTTTTGGGAAAGCCCCTTCGCACCCCGCTACTGATTTCGTCCATGACCGGTGGAACGGAGCAAGCCCAGCTGATCAACCAGCGTCTAGCGATCGCCGCCCAGACCTATGGGATGGCCATGGGGGTCGGCTCACAGCGCGTCGCGATCGAAAATCCTGACGTAGTCTCTACGTTTTCAGTCCGAGACTACGCGCCAGACATTCTGCTGCTTGCAAACCTGGGTGCAGTCCAGCTCAACTACAGCTACGGCTTAGATGAATGTCTCCAGGCTGTCGAGTGGCTCAACGCCGACGCGCTTATTTTGCACATTAACCCCCTGCAGGAATGTGTCCAGTCCCGAGGTGACACAGACTTCTCAGGGCTACTGGATAAAATCGCAGACCTATGTCGCCAGCTGCCGATACCCGTAGTGGTAAAAGAGGTGGGTAACGGTATTTCTGGTGCTATGGTGCGGCACCTTCTAGACGCTGGCATTAGCGCTATCGATGTGGCGGGGGCTGGGGGCACGTCCTGGGCTCAAGTCGAGCGAGAGCGGGCTGAAGATCCGATGCAGCGCCGTTTGGGGCAAACCTTTGCCAACTGGGGAATTCCAACGGCAGACTGTATTCTGCAGGCGAGAGCGGTTGCCCCAAATGTGCCGCTAATTGCCTCTGGCGGGCTAAGAAACGGCCTTGATGTGGCAACGGCGATCGCCCTCGGCGCTAATTTGGGCGGCATGGCGTTTCCGTTTTTGAAAGCGGCTGCCGTTTCTCAAAGCGCGCTGGATGACCTAGCTGAGGCATTGGTTGCAGAATTAAAAACAGCTCTATTCTGCACGGGCAGCGCCTGCCTAGACGACCTAAGGCAGCCTGGAATACTGACAGCAGCGTCCTAGATACGAGCCTTCATCGCACTGGCCCTATCACCCAAGACGCTTGCAACATCACAGCAGAAAAAGCATCAAAGCTGCTGCTGTGAGCACTGATGCCAGCAGCCCACTTGGTTTTGAACCCTTCTTTTTGTCCTTAGAGAAATCGCGATGAAAGTCACAGCTCAAGCAGCGGTAAGAGTTGTCGGGCTGTGAAACAATCGTGAGCTTGCCGCATTTCGGGCATTCAAGAGCAGTGGTAGAAGCCGTTGCAAATGTCATTACATTACACTCCAAGGGTTACAACTCTATGTCACGCGCTACCCTGATTAGGGCAACGTGACACCGGCGGGCAAGCGTGCCGTTACTCCTTAAGGTCACCATAGATATCGCCACACCATATCAATGCGCAGCGAACATGATGTATTGAATACTACAGATTATTTGGAGTAACCGAACGCCTCAAACCAGACGCATCTGCCATAGGCCCCATGGGGCGAGATGGTGGCATACATGCGTGAACCGTCTATTACGTACTTGCACCCTGACATACTTGTTAAATTAGTTGCGATTGACGAGAAAAGCAATGCACAAAGTCGCACTGTGAGAATAATGCCGGGTTAGGGCATGTCCCATGGTGCTATATAACCATAGCGGGGTAGAAAAGCGATTGATGCGAATTACCTAACTGCTGCGATTCAGGTCACATCAGCTTGTTTCAAGGAAGGGTGAGTTTAGTTGCGATGGTTGTTGCTGTACCGAATTCGGGCACCGGCCCACTGCAGCTTTTCCTGTAGCGTTTGATAGTAGGAATAGTTCTCGCGCAGAATAATGAAGTGGGCGGAGTAATCTGCCCGACGGATATCCACGCGCTGCCCTGGCCAAATTGAGGTAGCCAGAACGCCGTCCATCCAAAGCTTTGTCGATAGGTCAGAATCTGCTAGAGGCCATACGCTCACGACGCAGCCGGGGGGAATCACAATCGGCCGGCTTGATAGGCTCAATGGGCAAATTGGAGTTACTGTAATGGCATCCATACCCGAGTGAACGATGGGACCGTTGGCCGCTACGGTGTAGCAGGTGGAGCCTGTCGGGGTGGCGACGATCAACCCGTCGCCCTGATATTGGTCGACCACTTCACCGTCAATTTCCAGCTCCAAAATTGAGGTGATCATGCGGTCGGCGGAAGCCGGTTTGACGCACATCTCGTTGAGGGCCAAGAAGCGATCGCTCTCAGGCTCAAGGTTAGTGCGATTTCCCTCAAATGTGGCGGCTTGCAGCATCATGCGGCGCTCCACCGCATAGCGATCCTGGCTTAGGCGCTCCCAAACCTGCTCTGAATCTTGAAAATCATCCAGTGACTCTGTCAAGAAGCCAAGGTGCCCTCCGGCATTGACAGCTAAGATGGGAATTCTTTCTGGGGCAAGGTGTCGCGTTGCCGCCAATGCTGTACCATCGCCACCCAATACAATCGCGAGGTCAATGGGTCGGGTCGCCGAGGATAGAAAGACGGGATACGGATTGTCCTTAGGACCGCTAGGCCCCATCAAAACATGACAGCCCCGCGCTTCAAGCTGCTTGGCGCAGGTTTCAGCCCAATGTCGGCTGAGGGAATCAGCGGCCTTATGGGCGATAATCACCTGGTTTAGCTGCACGGCTCTACCACTTCAGAAGGTTGAACTGCTCCATATCAACCGTATTGCGGTTGCGGTAGATTGCTAGAACAATAGCGAGTCCCACAGCTGACTCAGCTGCAGCAATGCTGATGATGAATATACCGAAAACCTGACCCTTAATTTCCGCTGGGTCGAGGTAACTGGAAAAGGCCAGTAGATTGAGATTGACGGCATTCAGAAGCAGCTCAATGGACATGAGCACGCGAATCGCGTTCCGGCTCGTAACAAGACCATAAATGCCGATGCAAAATAGGGCGGCGGCTAAAAGCAGAAAATATTCTAACTGCATGATTTCTAGTAGGCTGACTGGAAAATAGATCGGTATTGCGGAAACCCGCCATCTTAGACGCTAGCGCTGGGCTTGCTCTGACAGCGCCTTAGGGGAGGCAACAAAGCGAGGGCGCTCAGGTAAGGTCAACGCAGATTGAGCATCCTGCTTATCCTCAGGCAACAGCTCTCTTCGCGCTAGCACGATAGCGCCAATTAGCGCCATTAACAACAGCACAGAAGCAAGCTCGAATGGCAGCAGGAAGTCGGTAAATAGGTGCTTGCCAATTTCTACAGTCGCCAGTTCACCTGCAGCAGGAGCTTGAGAGATGACCCATGGCGTTGCCACCACCATGGCACCCAACAGCGTAAACAGGCCTAGACAGACCAAAGCCGTCGCTGCCCGTCCAATCCAAACCCGGCGTCCTACTAGGTACGGCTCCTCTTTGTTGACGAGCATGATGCCGAAGAGAATCAGCACATTGACAGCGCCAACGTAGATCAAAATCTGCGCTGCGGCAACAAAGCCAGCGTTGAGCAAGATGTACATCCCCGACATGCTGATGAACACTCCGGCCAGCAAAAAGGCCGAGTAGACAATATTCGCCAACAGGACAACACCCAACGCTGATCCCAGCATCATGGCTCCCAAGATAATCAGGGAGACGAGCTGGACTCCTTCTGCTAAATTCACGATCTGCAATCCTCTCTACTTGGCGCTTACGGTTTCACTATTCTCGCTGTCTTGCTCGAGGTCAAGCTCTTCTAAAATTTCCTCTGGTAGCTTACCAGAACGGCGTGACCCTAGCGGCAAATCGTGGGGATCGACCACACCCTTAGGCAAATAGCCAAACTCACGCAGCGGCGTCACCATCGGATCCTGGGTGACCTTGTAAGGCAACCGTCCAAGGGCAACGCTGTCGTAGTTGAGTTCGTGGCGATCGTAGGATGCCAGCTCATACTCTTCCGTCATGGAAAGGCAATTTGTGGGGCAATATTCGACACAGTTGCCGCAAAAAATGCACACGCCAAAATCGATGCTGTAATGCTTTAGGTTTTTCTTCTTCGCTTCCCGATTGAATTCCCAGTCCACCACAGGGAGGTTGATGGGACAAACTCGTACGCAGACCTCGCAAGCAATACACTTGTCAAATTCAAAGTGAATTCGACCGCGATAGCGTTCCGAGGGAATTAGCTTTTCGTAGGGGTACTGAACAGTGATAGGGCGACGCTGTAGGTGGTCGAAGGTTACCGAAAGACCCTGCCCGATGTAGCGGGCAGCCTCAACAGCACCTTTGGTATAGTCGCCAACTTGCTTGAGAAAATTGAGCATGTTAATGAAATGGCGGGTTACAACACAACGTGACGGATGCAGATTTCACCGGACTAAATCCTATCGCACTCAACGATAGCGTCTAGCCGCCGAAGGCTATAGGAAACGAGAGTTTGAGCGCCGCAGTGAGCAAAAGGTTGGCCAGGGCGACCGGAAGCAGAAACTTCCAGCCCAGGTCCAACAGCTGGTCAATGCGGACCCTGGGAACGGTCCAGCGCAGCAGTACAGCAAAGAAGACAAGTAGATAGGCTTTCACCACGGTCATAACAATACCCAGGGCGCCCGTCAAAACTTGGAGCCATGGTGTCGTCTCGCTGATGCCGGTCCAAGCGGCGATCGCCTCCACGGGAATCGGAAAGCTCCAGCCTCCCAGGTAAAGAATAGACACAAACAGCGCCGATAGCACTAGGTTAACGTAAGACCCTAGATAAAACAGGCCAAACCGCATGCCAGCGTACTCCGTTTGGTACCCGGCGACAAGCTCCTCTTCCGCTTCCGGAAGGTCGAAGGGGAGGCGCTCGCATTCCGCGAGTGCCGCAATCAGAAAAATGGCAAATCCAACGGGCTGGCGCCAAATATTCCAGCTCAAAATGCCGTAGCCCGCCTGTTGTTGAACAATATCTACCGTACTGAGAGAGTTGGACATCATCACGATGGCCAGCACCGCCAGCGCCAACGGAATTTCGTAACTAATAGACTGGGCTGCGGCCCGCAGTCCCCCCAGTAGAGAATACTTGTTGTTAGATGAATAGCCCGCCATGAGGAGGCCAATCG
>JBARYO010000529.1:0-6003 GCA_049647905.1 Elainellaceae cyanobacterium
TTGCGGTTACAGGCTAGAGACTACACAGTGTTACAAGCAATCGGGCCATAATGGAACCAGCCCGCTCTAATTTTTATGGCCACAGCGGTCTGGGCCAATACTCAAGCCTCACCTAGGCTTACCACTCAGTAGGAGGCACTGTGTTCTCAGGCATCACCCAGAAAAGTTCCCGTCAGCGCGAAATTGTTGAAGTCGTTCTTCGGAACGGATGGGACTATATGCGTCGGCTGCTGGCCGGAAGCAGTAAAAATGAAGAGCCAGAGCTGCCCACGCCAGCGGTGTTGCGCAATATCCTCATCGATCTGGGGCCGATTTACATCAAGCTGGGGCAGCTGCTGAGTACGCGGCCCGATTTACTCCCCCCCGACTACATTGAGGCCCTCTCCTCCCTGCAGTCGACGGTTCCCCCCGTCAGCTGGAACGAGATTGAGCGCGTCATTCGCCAGCAGATTGGCAAGCCCATCAACCAGGTCTTTTCCAAAATCGACCCTGAGGCGATCGCCGCTGGCTCTATTGCCCAAGTTCATCGGGCCATTTTGGTGAGCGGGGAAGAAGTCGCCATCAAGGTGCAGCGCCCCGGCATTGACGTCATCATCGACCAAGACATCGCCATCATTACGGGCATTGCTGACCTGGTCTCTCGGACAAAGTTTGGCCAATATTACGACGCTACTGCCCTGGCAGAAGAATTTTCTAGCGCCCTGCAGTCAGAACTAAATTTTTTAGAAGAGGCCGGTTTCACGGACAAGCTGCGCCGTAATCTGTCTAAAAGCACCTGGTTTGACCCCAAACAGCTGGTGGTTCCCCAAATCTACTGGGAGGTGACCACTGAGAGAATGCTGGTAATGGAATGGCTGAATGGTGTTCCCATCTTGGCGGCGGACCTGACGGGCAAAGGCCATAAGGGGGATGTAGATGCCGAGCGTCAAGCCGTAACAACGCTATTGTTCCGCGTCTTCTTTCAGCAGCTCTATGTGGATGGGTTTTTCCACGCTGACCCCCACCCCGGCAATGTGTTCTATCTGGATGACGGGCGGCTGGCGCTGTTGGACTGCGGCATGGTGGGTCGTTTGGATCCCCGCACCCAGGGTCTGTTGACGGAGATGATTTTGGCGATCGCAGGCTCGGACGCTCAGCGCTGCAGCCAGCTCACCCTCAAGCTGGCCTACCAGGTTCGCCCTGTGAACTTAATTCAGCTGGAGGGTGACTATGACCAGCTGATGCGCAAGTACTATAGCCTCAGCTTAGACGAACTCAACTTTAGCCAAGCGTTCTACGAGGTGCTGCAGTCGGCCCGCCGAAACCATTTGCGCTGGCCCAGCAATATGGGCCTGTACGCTAAAGCGCTCGCTAACTTGGAGGGGCTGGGCCGCAAGTTCAACCCGACGGTGAACCTGCTGGATGAGGTGCGGCCTTTGGTCACCGATCTGTTCCGTCAGCAGCTGCTCGGTGACGACCCGATGCAGGCTCTGCTGCGCACCGGCCTGGAGGTCAAAAACCTATCGCTGGAGACGCCGCGTCGCCTTGAATTTTTGCTGGACCGCATCAGCACGGAAAGCTTTAAGTGGAACCTGTCGCTGCGGGACTTGGATGGGCTGCGGCTCACCATTGATGATTCGGCGAATCGCCTTTCCTTCAGTATTCTGGTGGGGTCGCTGATTATGGGTGCGGCGATCGTGACGGCGCAGGAGAAGTCGTCAGAGCTGTATTGGTTGAGTACGGTGCTGTTTGTGGCGGCGAGTTTGCTGGGGCTGTGGCTGATTATTAGTATTGTGCGATCGGGGAAGCTGCGCTAGAGAGTTATGCCAACACCGTCTGCAGATAAACTACGGCTCTACATCGAAACAGCGCGACAGCGGCAGCATGACGAGCGCGAGCGGCGGCGTTTGAGGCGAGAGCTGGGTTTGGCTGTTGCGAAAGATGCTGCCGACGTCTTGCGAAATCACTTCGGGGTCAGTCAGGTTGTTCTATTCGGATCTGCGCTTGACGTAGAAACGTTTCATGAAGCCTCTGATATCGACTTGGCGGTCTGGGGTCTGCCTCCTAAAGACTACGTCAGTGCTGTGGCTCACCTTTTGGACTTCTCAGAGTTTTCGATTGATCTGGTGCTGGCGGAACGGGCTGACCCTTACCTGCAAGAGGCGATCGCCAAGGGTTGCACCCTTGGGACTAGCACCACGGAAATGGTGCCGTGAGCCGGTATGGCGTGTTGGCAGCGCGGCTGCAGAATGAGCGGACTCGACTCGACAAAGTCGTTGAAACTGCAGTAGGGCAGGCCGAAAAAGCTAAGCGAATTGGCGATGCAGATTTTCTTCAGGCAGCGGCATTGAGCTTACGGAACTACTATAGCGCCCTCTGAGCGGTAGAGTACGGTGAAACGTTCTAGACCCCGCGCGGAGTGAGGGGTCTAAAACGCACCTTTGTCCTAACCGATATGGCGATCGCTACATATGGGGGTGGAGCGAGTTTTTGAAGAGGTGGCGAAAAGTGTCGACCAGTCTTTGCCGTCAGGACAAAGTTCGCATCGAGAGCTTTTGGAGCAAATGAGTTTGGAGATTCCCCAAACGCGCCCGCCGCTGCTATCGGCTCAGACGGCTTCTCGGGTTGATCAATACCGAGCGTTTCGGCATGTGGTGATGCACCGCTACGGGTTTGAGCTGTATCCTGAACGGGTAGCTGAATTGGTCGCGCAGCTTTCGGATTGTCACGGTGTGCTGAGCGCTGATGTGCAGGAGTTTTGTCAGGTTCTGTTGAACATAGACCAGGCACTATAGCCGCTGATTTATGCTTGATGCGATCGCTGCAGGGGAGACTTGGACGTTAGCCTCCTTCTACCCCCATAATTGAAATATCTCCAAAATTGACCCATGCCTCAGTCACTTCAAAAGCGGCAATGCCGACTATCTCATTGCAGAGCGCCGCGCCTATCTAGACGCCCCATTTGCTTGCGTTATCGAAGCTAAAAAAGACGACTTCGAGCAAGGGACAGCCCAGTGCCTAGTAGAAATGACCACTTCTTTTGAAGAGAATCTCGATGCCTCCCCAATTACCCGCCCCATGTGGCTACTGTGGCTGCTGTCGGCGGGGCTCATTGCCCTAGATGGGTTCGATTTTTTCGTCATTGGCGTTGCCCTTCCGTTTTTGAAGCGCGACTTTGGGCTCGATGCTACGGCTGTTGGCGCGGTGGCCACGGCTGCAGTGGCGGGGTCGCTGATAGGGTCTCTCACCCTTGGCCCTATTACCGATCGGGTGGGGCGGAGGGTGATGCTGATTGTGGATGTGGCGATTTTTGTCGTTGCCACAGCAGGTACGGCCCTAGCCTGGAACGCGGCTTCTCTGATTGCCTTTCGCGTTTTAGTCGGCGTCGGCATCGGGGCTGACTACCCCATCAGCGTCTCTTACATTACTGAAAATGTTCCCGCTCGTTTTCGAGGCCGCATGGTGATTGGCGCGTTTACCTTTCAGGCGGTAGGGGCATTGCTGGGTGCGCTGACGGGGATAGTGGTCATTCATCTGTTTCAGGTGATCTATCCAAACAGCGACCAAATGGTCATTCATTACGCCTGGCGCTGGATGCTGGGCGTTGGGGTTCTGTTGGCGATCGCTGTGGCGCTTGTGCGTCTTAGCTTTAGCCTAGAAAGTCCTCGGTACTTCGTGAGCCGGGGAGAATACGCAGAAGCCTCTGAAGCCGCTACCCAGCTGCTGGGAACCCCCATCACGATCACCGCAGAACTGGAGCCCCCACCGTCAACAGAGCAGCCCACCTACGGGATTTTGTTCAACGCCCAGTACCGCCGCAGCACGCTGCTCGCATCGCTGCCCTGGTTCTTGCAGGACATTGCAACCTACGGCGTCGGCATCTTCACCCCGGCTATTATTGCCATGCTGGCCTTTTCCCAAGAAACTGACTTTGTTGCTCGAGAGATGGGATCGGCTCAAGGGGCCGCCGTGGTGGATCTGTTTTTGATTCTTGGTTTCCTGTGCGCCATTGCGCTGGTGGAGCGATTGGGTCGTATCCGACTGCAGGTCATCGGGTTTTTGGGCATGGCTACGGGATTATCCATCCTAGCCGCCTCGGCGCTATTGCCCTCTGGCAGTCACGGTGAAATCGCACTGGTGATTACAGGGTTTTTGGTCTTCAACCTAATGATGAACGCGGGTCCCAATGCCACCACCTTTCTGCTATCTGGGGAGGTATTTCCCACCTTTATTCGGGCCACCGGGGCAGGCTTTGCTGCTGCCTTTGCTAAAGCTGGGGCTGTCGTCGGCA
Source organism: Elainellaceae cyanobacterium (assembly GCA_049647905.1). GTDB lineage: Bacteria > Cyanobacteriota > Cyanobacteriia > CAKZMO01 > CAKZMO01 > JBCCAG01. The sequence goes on from JBARYO010000529.1 coordinate 4,271, forward strand.
CCTTCTTGCTGCCAATTTTGCAAACGAGATGGGGTATCGCGCCATTGCTACTCGGTTTGGCGCTCTGCTGCATCGTAGCCGCCGTGATCACTGTTGCCTTTCGCATTCAAACCAGCGGTCAATCGCTGGAAGCGGTGCAGCACCTAGCGATAGAGTCAGGCGTGACAGCCCTATGAACGAACCTCTGCTGCCCCCTTATCCGCCCAATGTCCAGGCAGAGCTGGCGCGCGATCGCAATCGTGCCGCCGCTGACCGGACGTTGCTGTCGTTTATTCGCAGTAGCGTGATCCTGATTACTGCTGGAGTCAGTATCGATCGTGTTTTTCGGACCTTGTCGCCAGCCGCTCCCGCTCTCGACGTGTGGATCTATGGCCTGAATCTGGTGCTGATTGGGTTGGGGGTGATCAATTTGCTCTTTGCTGCCTTGGACTATCAAGGAGAAATAAGACGTCTAAAGCAGCCTATCTATTCCTTCACCCCCCGCCGATCTCTGGGGGCTGCTACCGGTTGGACGCTCCTGCTTGTCGGTCTGCTGGCGTTGTTGAGGCTGGGATAAAAGTTTTCGCCTCAGTTAAAAGCCGTTCTTTGAGACGCGATGGGCGTTGCGCACTCTCAAAGTAGAAAAATAATTGCAAAGAAGCTCATAAAACCGGTCAACAGGATAGCAGCGACAGCAATTCGGTTTAAGGCATTGACCGACAGCAGCACATAGTCATCCTGCTCAATGGATTTGATTTCAAGCCGATGCTGCATCAGGGCGATGAACATCAGCACCAGGCCAAGGCCAATAAACATTATGCTGGTCAGATGAGCGGCGGCTTCAGTCATCACTGGATCCCCTCCGGGAAACCGCTGGCGAAAGCTGCGAGAGATCTGGTGAACCGTAATGCCAATGCCAATCAAGCTGATACAGCTACCAATCCAAACGTTGAGCGTGCGTTCGGCGGCGGCACGATTACGCTCCTTGGCCAGCTCGTTGATGGTAGATAGATTTTGAGGTTGGGAATTGCCCATAATATGGCTCTTACTGGTCTACTGGTTGGCTAGTTCTTAACTAACGTTGTGCCCTATTTCTATGAACCGCCATTGCCGCTATGACTCACCCTACCCCAGCGCCTCAAGCCCCTAACCCGGCTACGGAGCTAGCCAAAGAGCGCAACCGGGCCGCCCAAGAACGGCCATTGATGGCCTGGATTCGAACCTCCCTGTCGTTGATTGGCTTTGGCTTTGGTATTGACCGGATTGTCGCCGCGCTCCAGCGCTCCCTTGGCGGGACCGTCAATCCAGTCCACCTCACCCGCATTTTGGGGCTGTCGTTTGTGGCGCTGGGCACGTTCGCGATGCTCTACGCCGCATTGGATCACAGAACGCAGCTACAAAGAATTCAGCGCAATGACCTGGTCTATGTCTCTCGCCGCTCGCCGTCTTTGGTTGTCGCTTATGTCCTTGCCCTGCTGGGGGCGATCGCGTTTTTCGGCATTTTGGTTAGGCCGCTGCTGCGCTGAGACCCAAGCGAAAGAGTTACCTGGACCTGTGGTGTCACGGACCTGCGGTGTCACGGACCTGTGGTGTCACAGAGACTAGGGAACGCGCGCCTCAATGTCCTCAATAGTGTCGGCAACATATTCCCCAACGCGCTTAGACCCTATTGGAGAGGGATGAACCCGGTCCTCGTCATAGGCCTCGACATCGCTTACCGACACCACGTCACCGGCAGAGACAAACCACACCCC
>JBARYO010000530.1:0-3222 GCA_049647905.1 Elainellaceae cyanobacterium
GCTCAATCTGGCGGCTCTTGGGGCCTCTATCCTGGCGTTTGTTCAGCTGACGACCCCGCCCCAAAACTACCCGCAAGTGCATAGGCTTGTGTCCCAAACGCCAGAATTCCTCGAATGCCATCACCTGACGGGGGATGCCTCGTTTCTAATTCGCGTGGTGACCCAATCGCTGCCCCGGCTGGAAGCGCTGATTCAAACGCTGAGCGTCTACGGGCAGACGCAAACGGCCCTGGTGCTCTCGACCCCGGTTTCCCCAAAGCCTATTGCGCCGGCTATCGTCAATCCTCAAAGTGCTGAATAATCGCCGTGGCAAACTCAGAGCACTTGAGGGGCTCCACTGGCGGCTCCATCATGCGAGCCAAATCGTAGGTCACCTCTTGATTGGCGATCGCACTACTGACGCCGGTTTTGATCAAATCAGCCGCTTCCTGCCAGCCCATAAACTCCAGCATCATCACCGCCGATAAAATTAGCGACCCTGGATTGATCCGGTCTAGCCCCGCGTGCTTTGGCGCTGTGCCGTGGGTGGCCTCAAACACCGCACAGCGATCGCCAATATTGGCCCCTGGCCCCATGCCCAAGCCCCCGACAATGGCGGCAGCAGCATCGGATAGATAATCCCCGTTGAGGTTCATGGTGGCCAAAATCGAATACTCATCTGGGCGAGTTTGAATTTGCTGGAAAATGCTATCGGCGATGCGATCGTTGACCATCACCTTGGTTTTCCACTTACCGCCGCCATGGCTCTTGCCAATGGTGTTTAGAATCGTCTTCACCTGCTCGCAGACCTGCGCTTTTTTCTCCGGCGTGAGCGAGTCATAGCCCGGTTCGACCTTGCGGGCGTTTTCCTCAACGGTCAGGTCTGGGTTGGCATCAGCGTTGCTCAACACCCAAGACTCTAGCTCTGTGACGCACTCGTCCTGAAACTCGGCGGTCGCCAGCTCATAGCCCCAGTCGCGAAAGGCCCCCTCGGTATACTTCATGATGTTGCCCTTATGGACCAGGGTCACCATTTGCTTTGCGGGGGGCAAGCGTAGGGCATGTTGAATAGCGCGCCGCACCAGGCGCTGAGAACCGCTTTTGCTGATGGGCTTGATGCCGATGCCAGCATCGAGGGGAATCTGCTTGTTGCCATGCTCTGGGGTTGCGGGAATCAGGTCCTCGTTGAGCAACTTAATCAGGCGATCGCCCTGCTCACTGCCCTGCTTCCACTCAATGCCCAAGTAGATGTCTTCGGTGTTTTCCCGATAGACAATCACGTCTAGCTTTTGCGGGTTGCGATGGGGAGAGGGGGTACCGGCGTAGTATCTGCAGGGGCGGACGCAGGCGTAAAGATCATTGATCTGCCTCAGCGCCACGTTGAGAGAGCGAATGCCGCCGCCAACAGGGGTGGTCAGTGGGCCTTTGATGGCAATGCCGTACTCTCGAATGGCAGTTAGCGTATCCTCCGGTAGATATTGATACTCGCCATAGACCTCGCAGGCTTCATCCCCGGCATAGATTTTGAACCAGCTAATTTGGCGCTGGTCTCCATAGGCTGAACGTACCGCCTCATCAATCACGCGCTGGGTTGCGGGCCAGATGTCTACACCCGTGCCATCCCCGCGGATAAAGGGTATTACAGGGGTATTGGGAACCTGGGGTTCACCATCTACAAATGTGATAGGTGTTCCGGTAGATGGTGGCGTGAGTTTGTCGTACATGGGTAGCAAGGGTCAATGTCTGCCCCATGGTAGTACGAAACTCCCCAATACGAAACGAATCATTTGTACGGGCAAATTAGCATTTGCCCCTATCAGGCCGCTTGCCCCGACCGGCTAAAATTGCACCATGACATCCTCCTACAGTTCACCCACGCCCCCCATCAACACCGATGCCGTCGCGGCTCAGCTCCGAGCGCAGCTGCGAGAAGGCCAGCGCCCCATGGCCGACTGGCGAGGAGGGACCCTGGCGGTATCAGCGGTTCCGGGCTCTGGAAAGTCCACTGGTATGGCGATCGCAGCAGCATTGGCGGTGGCCCAAGCGGTTCGGGAAAACCGCCCGGGGCAGTTGGTGCTGGTTACCTTTACCCGCTCCGCAGTGGCCAACCTCAAAGCCAAAGTGCGCCACTACCTGCAGCAGCTGGGGATCCCGTCCGTAGGCTTTACGGTCTATACCCTACACGGATTGGCCTACGCGATCGCTACCCGTCATCCTGAGCTGTCGGGCCTTGACCCCAGCACGGCGCGGCTGAGCTCTCCCAACCAAAACCATTCCCTGATTCGCAACGCTGTGGAGCATTGGATCGTGGACCGACCGCTCGTATACGGACAGTTGATCGAGGGACAGCAGTTCGATGGGGAGGAAACCGAGCGCCTGCGGCGCCAGTCGGTGTTGCGCACTGATGTGCTACCGCGACTGGCCCAAGTGGTCATTCACGAAGCGAAAAGCTCGGGGCTGTCGCCATCAGATTTACGGCGGATCGTCGCAACTGCGGCCCCTGGACAGAACAGCCCAGGATACGATTTGCTAGAGATTTCAGCAGGGCTATACGATTGCTATCAACAGCTGCGCCATACGCGGCAGATGTTTGACTATGACGACATTATTCTGGCAGCGCTGCGAGTCCTGCAAAATGACTCTGCTCAGGCGCTGTGGCAATCTCAAGTCTACGGCATTTTCGAAGATGAGGCACAAGACTCGTCACCGCTGCAGGCCGCGCTATTGGATATCTTGGCAAAGGGTACGGGGACTGTCTCCAATCTGATTCGAGTGGGTGACCCCAATCAGGCCATCAACTCCACGTTTACCCCCGCCGATCCGGTCTTCTTTCGTCAATTTTGCGAGCAGTGCGCAGCGGTGGGCAATTTGACGGAGATGACCCAGGCGGGGCGCAGCGCTGTTGAGATTCTAGCGGCGGCTAATTTTTTGGTGGACTGGACTAACCGTAACTATCCGACGGATTTGCCGTTCCGTCCCCAGTATCTCCAGCCGGTTCCTGACGGCGATCCGCAGCCTGATGCCAACCCGACTGCTGTCCTCGGCGGACTTGAAATCTATCGACCTGACACCATCTATGACTCCATAGAGCGTATTGCCGCCATTGTTCAGCAGCAATTTTCCCAACATCCTAACTGGCGGGCAGCGGTGCTGGTGCGGGAAAATCGTCAGGCTAGTTTTGTGGCCCAGGTTCTGCAAGATCCCCAAGCCCATGGCCTCTCCATCGATCTGGCAAGTCAGGGT
>JBARYO010000531.1:0-2353 GCA_049647905.1 Elainellaceae cyanobacterium
GCCTCAAATGGAACGGGCAAAATCCCGACTTGGGCTGCTGAGAGGGGCTGAGATACCTCATCTCCAAGAAAATTGGGGAGTGTCAAAGCTGACGCAGTATAAGGCATAGACATAGCGTATTATTAGATTAAATTTTGTGTCTGGTCTGGGTAGACCCCACAAAAAACTCGGTAGCGAGGTGCTTTAGTATTCGCTATCTGCATCAATTCTAGGTAAAGACTAGGTTTTAAGTTTTGGGTGAGGACTGTGCATGCGCTGGCCGATTCGAGTAGTCGTGCTCTCAACGACGGTTCTGCTGACTGTGGCAGGGGGAAGTGGGCTGCTAGCGTCACGGGCGCTAGCCCCCAACATTGACCTGTCTTCTCAAACAGATGAGGCGGTGCTGCCTGAGTGGGAGTCCTTAGAGGACTTGCGCCAGATCCGCGATCGCCTCCAGCCTCAGGGCGATCAGTCCGCCGCCCCCCGCGATGCCGCGGCTGAAATCCCCATTTCCCCAGGGGAGCGGCAGCGATTGCTCCAAACCGTCGATACCCGGATCCACGTTGAATCCTTGGCAAAAGAGACTTGGGATGCCGCTCTGGACACCGCCCGCGAGGCTGTGAAACTAGGTAAGAAGACGGATTTAGATACTGAAGATCTTGGCAAAATTGATGGGCTATGGCGTGATGCGATCGCCCAACTGCAGCAGGTTCCCCAGGACTCTTTGTTAGGGGACGCCGCTCAAGACAAGCAGGACGAATACGCCCTGAACTTAGCTGAAATTGCCTACCGCTACGATACCGCTCGCTCCGACTTTCTCGTGCCTATCGCCGAAACCGCAGGGCTAGGAACTGGGCGAGTTCGCATTACTATCTGCCACATTGAAACGCGGGAATGCCGCCGCCTCAACGGGAAAAAGCCGCCTGACAGCCCAGCAAGCTTGATCAAGCTGCCCATTGGCGTGGCGGTGATGCAGAAGGTAATCGATGAGGGCGTGGATTTAGATCAGCCAATGCTGGTTGAGGAGAGTAACTACACCGAAGATGCCTCAGACATCCGCGTTGGTGTCGAGTACCCCATGCGCCGGGTGCTGCGCCGCATGATCAACGACAGCAGCAACATCGCCACTAACCAGATGGTCGATTTCGCGGGGCTGGACTATATCAACAAAATATTGAGCGATCGCGGCTATACGGCGACCTATGTCGGTCATAAATTAGTAGGGGAGAGCACGTTCCCTGAAAACTTTGGCACCAAGGGGACGAACCGCACCACTACCGATGAGATCACCGAGATGATGGTGCAGATCTACAACTTTGAGAACGAGGGCGATGACGTATTGCTTGACTCGCTAGTGGAGCAGTGGGACTGGAAGCTGGGATACGCCGGTCTCAAGGCAGCGGAAGGCGATGTCTTTTGGATTGGCGAGAAAACGGGGCAAAATTCCAAGGTGCTAGGCACTACGGTCGCAGCCAAGATTGAGGATCAGCGCTACGTTATTACCGTGACCCTTGATCGCAGTGCCCATGAAGCCGCGATTCGCCGCATTGTCAAAGAAATTGCCGAGCATATTGTAAAACACGATGGCTTCTAGCCCAGATAGCCCGGACCTACCTCCCCCAACCCCTAATATCTCGAATCAAAAGACAATAGGGCAACAGATAGCACCTCATCCTCTCTACATCCATCAGCAGGGCCGTGGGTTTCCGGTTCTTTGTCTCCATGGGCATCCGGGTTCCGGGGCGTCCATGTCGGTGTTTACCGACGTCCTATCCCGGCAGTTTAGAACGGTGGCTCCTGATTTACGGGGCTATGGCCGTAGCCGCTATCGTGGCCCCTTTACAATGCAGGCCCACATCAGCGATTTAGAAGCGCTACTTGACCGAGAAGGGATCGAAACCTGCCTTGTCTTGGGATGGTCTTTGGGGGGAATTCTGGCCCTAGAGCTAGCCCTACAGCTGCCCCAGCGCATAAAGGGACTGATTTTAGTGGCGACAGCCGCCGCGCCGCGCAGCAGCCACCCTCCCATTAGCTGGTCCGATCAGCTTTACACCGGCGTGGCGTCACTACTCAATCGAGCGAGTCCAGGCTGGCGCTGGAACATTGAGACATTCGGAAAGCGATCGCTATACCGCTATTTAATCCAGCAGCATACGTCCCGCGCCTATGGCTATTTGGCCCACGAGGGCTTACCGGCGTTTTTACAGACGTCGCGACAGGCAAACCGGGCGCTACAATCTGCCCTTCAAAAAGGCTACAACCGCACGGCAGCAGTCAAACAACTGGATATTCCCTGCCTCATGTTGGCAGGAGAGCGAGATTATCATATTACTCCGCAGGCCAGCCTAGAAACGGCCCAGGCCCTGCCCAACTG
>JBARYO010000532.1:0-6144 GCA_049647905.1 Elainellaceae cyanobacterium
ACATGGACTCCAAGCTGCTGGAGGTCGGCGTCGATCCTAAATCAGTTGTTTATCGCTGGGATGTTGAATCTAGGGGATCCAAAGAATGTTGGACCTGCAGTGCCTATTGGGGAGAGTCTAAGGCAACGCTGCTGGCTGAAGAGGGGAACTGACATTCGGCCAGGGCAACGCTGCTGAAAAATTTATCTCGACATCATCAACTGGGTCATTTTTTTCTCGGCCTCAACATCAAACTTTGGGCTCGTTCGGGCATGCTAAAGACGCTGCTATAAGAGTTAAGACTCAGCATACGCAGCAGCTGCGTAATTATACAGAACTATGTCGCCTAGGCTCTCGTTTGAAGACATCCGGAACATTTTGTCGGAAAAACCGGACTGTTCTGAGAGTAGAGGCTCTGTAGTCTCTAACTGAGGCACCTATCCTGTCTTCCTGACAGACTTTAACTTCTATTTCTAATGCCCTATGACCCATCGTTCTAAAACCCTTCGATTTCCCCTTTGGAAATTTTTAAATCAGCCTATTTTAGATAAGAACTGCCCTTTGGTGATAAGGCCGTCCCTGTATTGGAAGATCTATCAGCGGGAACATCTTGATCGATGCTGGCAGACAACCTACTCTTCCGAGCGAGAGTCGCACAACCCATGAGCGTCTGGAATTATACTCGTCGCATTGCGATGTGAGTAACTATGCGGACTAAACGTGCCGTCTTGTCCGGAACTGAGCCGGACATCCTGAAAACGGTAACTATTAGTAAGGAAGAGGGGGAATTATCGCCATGACTGCACTACAGGCTGACATAGCCCAGCTGTCACGGTTACACAGTGAGCATACGGCCTATGTCGCTGTTTCACCCAACGAGCTTCGGCAGCTATTTGGCCAGGTTGAAAATGAGTTTTACCGCAGCAAACTTTACCAAAAGATTTGCGGTTGGCTTCAGCGCCAGCTTCCAGGGGAAGACGATCTTGTGTCGCAGCTGACTGGTTCTTTAGGTAAAGAAGCCATTCGATTGACCCTGCGTCAGCTTGTTTCAAGCGCCTCTCTCTCTCCTTCGGCAAAGGCTGCAATGACAGCCCCCACCGAAGTGGACTCCACGGCTCAGCCCACAGCGGAGCCAAAGGTCAACCCCGTAGCAGTCGCATCTGCAGTGACGTTGACTGACGCTGCGTCACCGCTCCCCTCTATAACCGCACCTTCTAAAGTGGCCAATGCCACCCACAAGGCAGCGGGTCTAGACCAGCCTAACCCGTTTGCACTCTTCTCTGAAGATGACGCGATCGCCCCAGATGACATCACAGAGCATCGCCAAACGGTAGAGCAGAACATCGAGTCGAGTTCCTTTAATCAGCTTAACCCAGCCGCAACTCTAACAGATGTTGGCATTGTCCTACAGCAGGTCCGCCAGCAGGCAGGTCTGAGTTTGGAGCAGCTTCATCGAATGACCCATGTGCCCAAGCGCCATATCCAGGCCATCGAAGCTGGCACATCTGACGGCCTTCCAGAAGATATTTATGTCAGGGGCTTTGTGCGTCACTTGAGTTATGCACTAGGACTAGATAGCAGTAAGCTAACGTGCTACGAGTCCGCTATTCCATCCGCTAGCCCTCCAAACTTAGAGCCCAAAGGACAGGCTAGTCTAAGGCATCGTCAGCACCGGATTCAGTCGGCGTCAAACTCGCCATCGGCACATCTCCGTCCGGCCCATTTGTATACCGGATATGCAACGTTGATGCTGGGGGCACTGGGTAGTCTCTTTTGGGTCACCTGGCATCAGCCTGTGGTGGATGGTGGCATGAGCCCACCCCCTCCTGATACCTCGTCCGAAGAGGGCGATCGCAGCGTTTGGATGCCTGTCAGTGTAGGAGAGGGCATGGCCGCAAAGCTTCGCTACTTCCAGCTCTCTAAGCAGCAAGCACGACAGCTGGGGGCGATTGAGAGTATTGCAGTCCCAGAGCTGATTTTGAATCAGCTACAAACCACACAGGCTCTAGAGTCTCAATAAATTGGACAGAAGAGTGTAAGAGCGCTAACAGTTATCCATTGCAAGGCTGCTCTCATACCCTTGGCCTGCTGCTTTTTTTATACGCTCGTTTTACGAATCGCTTTGAGTGGCGTTAGAATCAAAGCCTGAGAGGCATATGCCCGGCGGGTCAAACTGCGGTGAGCCACTAGTGTATGATGCCTAAACAATCCCCCCACGATAGGGATACGCTTCTGATGGATGATCAACTCAGCACTCGAGATATTCATGACAGCTCGTTGATTCGATCTGCCCCCTTCTTTTCTGACCTCCCTGCCGATGTCGTTGAACGAGCCACGGTTCACGCGGTCACTCGGAAGCACCCAGCGAACCAGGTTATTCTACTGGAAAATGATTGGGGTAACTCAGTCTACTTCATCCTTGAAGGGTGGGTAAAAATTCGCACCTATAATCTTGATGGCAAAGAGGTCACCCTTAATATTTTGGGGAAGGGTGAGCTTTTTGGTGAGATGGCACCCTTAGAAGAAGTACCCCGCTCCAGCGACGTGATTACTCTTGCCCCGACAATTATCAGCAATGTGCCGTCGCAAGATTTTGTCCAGCTGATTCAGTCTGAGCCTCAATCTGGCATTCGCCTAGCCCAGCTGATGGCCCGACGGCTGCGGCAGGTCAACCGGCGGCTGCGGCTGCGGGAATCTGATAGCACCTCCCGCGTAGTGGATATTTTGCTCTTCCTGGCTGATGGCCAGGGCAAACAGGGAGAGCAGGGGCTAGAGATTCCCAACCTACCCCACCGTGAGCTGAGCAGTCTCAGCGGGCTTGCCCGTGAGACCGTGACGCGGGTCTTGAACAAGTTGGAGAAAAAGTCGCTTATCAATCGCGAGCGTGATGTTCTATGCCTGCTAGACCTCAAAGCCTTAGAGCGAATGCTGGTTTAGTCCTGGCTTAAAAACGTTATAGTTCTTAAACTATTAGGGTCCGGCTCTTTCCCAGTTAAAGAGCATCTACTCTTGTCATTGCGTGACCCAATTGTATTGAATATGGCACAAGACGGCACTATTGTTAGTCCACAGCCTGAAACAGAACCTTCTTGGCAAATCAAGCTTCTCTATGACGGCGAATGTCCCTTGTGCTTACGGGAGGTGAATTTCCTCAGTGCGCGCGATGGTGGACGGGGTCGCGTTGCGTTCGTCGACATTGCGGCAGAAGACTATGACCCTGATGAGAACGGCGGCGTTGACTTCGAAGCGGCTATGGGACGCATTCATGGGGTGCTCCCAAATGGGAGCGTCGTTAAGAACGTCGAGGTGTTTCGCCGTGCTTACTCAGCTCTAGGGATGGGCTGGATTTATGCGGCAACCCGATGGCCTCTGGTTCGCCCCATTGTGGATAAGATCTACGAGTTCTGGGCCGAGCGACGACTCGCCCTGACGGGACGGCCAGATCTCAACACTATTGTGGCAAAGCGTCAGATGGCCAACGACTGCAGCAATAGTCAGGAGTCAGAGGAGCAACGCTGCCGTTTACCCAAGGCATAATTCGCGCTTCATACTCAGCCTGCCTTCAATAGCTTGGGTTCACTCTGCTTAGGCAACACATCTAGGGTATCAAGCTGGGCGCAATAGGCCAAATCAGCATAATTATTGAGTCCCAACAGCCGCTGTCCATGGCTAGCCTGGTGCATTAGCGCCTCTAGGTCCGACTCCCATTGCCGAAACAGGGCGATCGCCCCGACTGTTTCATCGTTTGCCGCTAGCTCTACAAGGGGTATCTCCTCTGCCAATGCCGCTGCGATCGCCCCAGCGCATACCGTGTCTTCTAGAGAGTAGCTCCCTTCCCAGCCTGAGCCTACTAGCCATACCGTTTTGGGGCGATGGGTAAGCAGATAATCTACAGCGCTGTGACGGTTCACGAGCGCTGCCGCCAGCACCGTTGGGGCGGGGGCAATGCGCTCTAGGCAGCGGGTGCCGTTAGTCGTGCTCAAGAAAATGCGCTTGTCGTTGACCCGCTCTGGCACGTAATCCAAAGGAGAATTGCCCATATCGCAGCCCTTCACCATCGCCCCACCCCGCTCACCCACGCGGATGCGTTTGTCGGCAGGCCAGGTTTCACTAGTGCTAAGCAGGGCGTCTATAGCGCTAAAAGCCTGCACCGCTTCGGCCCCGTGAGCTAAAGCTGTCGCAATGGTGGTAGTGGCCCGGAGCACATCGATGGCGATCGCGCACTCTGGCATAGTGTCGGTTGGGGTTAGCTCAGGGGTATGGAAAACAGATAGCTTCACGGGGTGCCCATAAGGTGTGACAAACCTCACCATTGTATGGTGTCTCGTGTCTAGCATGGCGGCTCGTTTCCATTCCCTGGGCAATCAACCCGGAACGCAGCAGAATCTCATACAATTGCGAATGCAGTCTGCAGACGCAACTTAACTACTATGGATTATAAACAGGCCGGCGTTGATATTGAAGCCGGACATAGCTTTGTGCAGCAGATCCGGGATACCGTTGCCAGCACCCATCGCCCGGAAGTTCTCGGCCAGCTGGGGGGATTTAGCGGACTGTTTCAGCTGCCCCAGGGATACGAACAGCCGGTGCTCGTGAGTGGGACCGACGGCGTCGGGACAAAGCTGAAGCTGGCCCACGCCCTCAATCGCCACGACACGGTTGGCATAGACCTGGTAGCCATGTGCGTCAACGACGTTCTGACCTGCGGGGCTGAGCCACTGTTCTTCTTAGACTACATTGCTACAAGCCAGCTCGACCCCAGTCAGCTGGCCCAAGTCGTCGAGGGAATTGCTGCGGGATGCCGACAGGCGGGCTGCGCTCTACTGGGCGGAGAAACGGCAGAGATGCCGGGATTTTATCAGCCCCAAGAATACGATCTCGCAGGGTTTTGCGTCGGCATTGTCGACAAACCTCGGATTTTGGATGGGTCTCAAGTCCAGATTGGCGATGCCGTCATTGCCCTCGCCAGCAGCGGCGTCCATAGCAACGGGTTTAGCCTGGTGCGCAAAATTTTGGATACAAAAGGCATTAGCTTAAGCGATCGCCTCCCAGACCAAAATCAATCCGTTGGGGAGACCCTACTCACCCCAACGCAGATCTACGTGCAGCCAGTGCTGGCGCTTCAGCAGGCCGATATCGATCTGCATGGGATGGCCCATATTACAGGCGGCGGTTTGCCAGAGAACCTACCTCGCTGCCTCGGTCCGGATCAATCGATTCAAACTCAACCCTGGAGAATCCCGCCGCTGTTTGACTGGATTGCAGCGACGGGAGGAGTGGCGTGGCAAGAGATGCTCCGCACCTTCAATATGGGGATCGGATTCGCCTTGGTGGTGCCAGCAGAGCAGTCCGAGGCGGCGATCGCGCAGCTCAAGAGCCAAGGCGTTGAAGCCTGGGTGCTGGGTGAGGTTGTGGCAGGACGTGGTGAGGTGCTGCTCTCATAGGTTCAGTTACGCTCAACCTATGAGCCCCCGCATGTCTACCGTTGAGATAGCCTCATCAGTCCCACAACAAGACCAAGCTTGACTAACTCCAGCCCAAAGTACTCGCCGTGCATCACATCCATACTATGGGGGATGCCTGCTGTTTTGAGTAGGTTAAGCTGGGCACCGGTGGCGATCATATCGGGAGTGAGGCCATAGGTGTAGAACAAGCTGATACCGAACAGCATTACAGCAAAGGTAATGGCCAAAACGCCAGCCTTGAGAGTCTGACGGTAGAGCGCTAGGGTTGCCGTCAGCAGCAAGGCCGCTGAAATCACTTCAACGTGGTTGAAGCTGGAGAAGAGCGTAGAGCCCATAGGTGTAAAGCTCGGATCGGTCATCATGCCAGCGGTGTAGAGCGTCGGCATCACGATCAGATCTAAAACCAAGCTGCCGCCTAGCCAAAGAATGGCCGTCGCTAAAATCACGCGCTGCCAGTTTGGCGCATCACTCACGGCGGCTGCGGTTGCATCGGTTGCGGCAGCCCGATTGCCGTTGGGGGGAGTCCATTGCTGAGTCATTAGGATAAGCCGGAGTATGGATATTATTGGATAAGAAGGCAACCAAGGGCATTGCCCTGACCTCTTATATCTCCTTACAGCATAAAGACCTTCACCGGCTCAGCGGGGTCGGGAAGCCGTACAAAGTAACAACTAGTAACGTAGGTTAATGCTTCGACAAA
>JBARYO010000533.1:0-2149 GCA_049647905.1 Elainellaceae cyanobacterium
GTGAAGGGTTTGCCTTTGAGTCTAAGGTGACCGGCGGTAACGTGCCTCGGGAATACTGGCCTGCGGTACAGAAAGGCTTTGAGACCAGCATCGACAAGGGCCCTCTGGCAGGCTTCCCTGTGGTGGACCTCAAGGTGACCCTCACCGACGGCGGCTTCCACGCTGTGGACTCCTCGGCTATTGCCTTTGAGATTGCGGCTAAAGCGGCCTATCGTCAGTCCCTGCCCAAGGCGGGTCTGCAGCTCCTAGAGCCCATCATGAATGTGGATGTGTTCACCCCTGACGACTATGTCGGTGATGTCATCGGTGACCTCAACCGTCGTCGTGGCCTGATCAAGTCCCAGGATACTGGCCCGATGGGTGCCCGCATCAAGGCGGATGTGCCCCTGAGCGAGATGTTTGGCTACATCGGTGACCTGCGCACGATGACCTCCGGTCGGGGTCAGTTCTCCATGGTCTTCGGTCACTATTCTCCCTGCCCCAACAATGTGGCGGAGGAAGTGATTAAGGAAGTCAAGGAGCGCCAGGCCGTCGCTGCTGGTTAATTTCTAGGCACAATTCAAGCAAAAGGGCGTAGTGTGACAGCTACGCCCTTTTGCTTTTGTCAGAACGGAACTGTAGGAAAGCCCATGACCCGATTCACTCAGCAGATTCAATTTATTGTGGAACTTGACCAGCTCAAGCAGGTTCTGCGTCAAACCCGCCTCATTGACGACTCCCGACAGGAAAACAGCGCCGAACATTCGTGGCAGTTGGCAATGATGGCCCTGGTGCTGGCAGAATACGCCCCAGTCCCGGTCGATTTGCAGCGGGTGATGACCATGCTGCTGCTGCATGACGTGGTGGAAATTGATGCTGGGGATGTGTTTTGCTACGACGTGGCGGGAAATGTGGGCAAGGCGGAGCGGGAGGCGAAGGCGGCGAAGCGGCTGTTTGGGCTCTTGCCTGTCGATTTAGCCCAGTCGTTTCGGGCCGCGTGGGATGAGTTTGAAGCTCAGGCGACGCCAGAGGCCCAGTTTGCAGCGGCGCTGGATCGCATTCAGCCATTTTTGCACAACCAGTACACGGCAGGGGGAACCTGGCGGAATCGCCGCATTACGCGATCGCAGGTGATGGGGCGGATGGCGGCGGTGGAGTTTGGGACGCCTGCGCTATGGCCCTGGGTGCTGGAGATGGTGGATAAGGCGATCGCGGCGGGGCATTTGGTGGAGGATGAGGCTTAACTACCTAGATAGGACTGAGACAATATAGAGCATTCTTTGCGCGTCTCGTACTCCCCTGCCTCTGGCATTCCCTTTTGTAACGGGGCGGGGGGGGGATCCCCACGCTAAATATGGCAGTAGAGATTTGTTGTGCGTCCCAGTAGCCATACTCCCAGGGTTTTAAGGCCCTGGGAATTTTTTTGCGGGTTAGCGGATAGGGCGCTGCAGCACGAGGTAGCTCAACACCTGCCCTTGAGCAGGCGTGATTCTAACGCCCTGTTCACCGATCGCGATCAGTGGGGTCCACAGGCGCTTTTCGACATAGTGCAGCAGGTGCAGTCGGGCGATGGTCTAAAGACCGGCCCAAGGGCCAACGCGTCTTGGACGTCTGCAGGGGAGCCGATGATCAGGTGCCGCAGATGTGGGTCTTCGACTGATCCTGAAGGACCAACGCATCCTGGCGCTGGGGACGGCTCGATCAGCACTGGCGCGTTGGACGATGTATCTGGCCCGTGACTGGGCGCATTGCCGGGCAGCGCAGGCTGTGCCGCCTCTCCAGTGGAGGGCGACAAAGAAGTTTGAGGTAACATGAGGGACTCCTGTTTACGTTGGATTAGGAGCCCCCCAAAAACCGGTCATCACCAGACGTTTACGCAGTTCGGGATGACACAGGTAAAATTACCTCAGTCCGTGCCCGACAGCTACAACCTGTCGTGTGGGACTAGGGGCCACATGTTGCGTCTACAACATGCGGCTCCGCCCGACCGAATTCTTGGGAGACTAAGCCATGGAACCACGGCTATAGCAACCGAGGATAATACATTTGGCCTTTTTGGGCAAGGAAAACTTGATACCTGGTTTGTCAAGCGATCGCTACTGGCTACAGCAATTCTCAGTTTGGCGAAAGGGTAGCCATGGTTGAGGGATAGGAGTATTGTAATGACATC
>JBARYO010000534.1:0-8124 GCA_049647905.1 Elainellaceae cyanobacterium
GCACCGTGCTGATTGACGGTGTGCCGATCACAGCGCTGACGGAGCGAGCCGGCACCCTATTTCGCCGCGACCAGATTGGCATTATCTTTCAGTTCTTTAACCTGATTCCCACGCTGACGGTGCTAGAGAACGTGACCTTGCCCCAGGAGCTAGCGGGCATTTCTCCCCGCGAAGTTGAGGCTCAGGCCCGCGCCCTGCTGGAGCGAGTTGGACTGGGCGATCGCACCGATGCCTTTCCCGACAAGCTTTCTGGCGGGCAGCAGCAGCGGGTGGCGATCGCCCGCGCCTTGGTCCATGAACCCCGATTGATCTTGGCCGACGAACCCACCGGCAACCTGGACGAAGAGACCGGAGAAACCGTGCTGCAGCTGTTGCTGGACCTAACCCGCAATGCCCAAAAGACGCTGATCATGGCCACCCATAACCCGGCGATCGCCCGAGCGGCTGACCGGGTCCTGCGGGTGCATGAGGGCCGTTTGGATGACGCTACCGCCGAATTTGCGGAGGCCATCGTCACCTAATGGCTTCCCCACCGTCTGCTGGCCCAACCGCGCCCCGTCCCGTATTTAATACGCCCTTGTGGCGATTGGCCTGGCGACGCATCCGCCGTCGCCCCTTCCAGTATGTGCTCTTCATTTTTGGCATTGCCATTGGCGTCGCCATGATGGTGTCTATTGATCTGGCCAATGGGTCAGCCCAGCGGGCATTTTCGCTTTCCACCGATGCGATCGCCGGTCGCACCACTCACCGCATTGAGGCCATTTCTCCCATTGGGGTGGATGAATCCCTGTATCGGACCCTACGTAAGGATTTGGGCTACACCCGATCGGCTCCCATCGTGGAAGGGTATGTGGTGGCCGAAGACCTGGGCCAGCAGCCCATGCGGCTAGTGGGTGTGGATTTTTTTGCGGAGGCTCCCTTTCGCAGCTATTTGGGCGGAAGCGACGCGTCTGAGCCGGGCAATGGCGCGTCTGGCGGCACCTTTGGCCAAGGAGTCGGGGCGCTGAAGGCATTTTTGACGGAGCCGGACACCGTCATTTTGGCCCAAGATACCGCGACCCAATACGGCGTGCAGGTCGGCGATACGCTGCGGTTGACCCTGGCCGGACAGCCGCTGGCGGCCCATGTGGTGGGCATTCTGCAGCCTGCCAATGCCCTCACCCGTGATGCCCTCAGCAATGTGCTGTTTACCGACATTGCGTCTGCTCAAGACGTCTTTGGCATGCAGGGCCGCCTGAGCCACATCGATTTAATTGCCACCAGCGACGCCGAGTTGGACCCCATTCGCGCCATTTTGCCCGACAGCGTCAAGCTAGAGACGTCCCAGGCCCAGAAAAACGCGGTGCAGCAGATGACCGCCGCCTTTGAGCTTAACCTCACGGCCCTCAGCCTGCTGGCCCTGGTGGTGGGGATGTTTTTGATCTACAACACCGTCACCTTTAGCGTCATCCAGCGGCGATCGCTGTTTGGTACCCTGCGCTGCATTGGGGTGACCCAGGGGCAGCTGTTTCAGCTGATTTTGGGAGAGTCCCTGGTGCTGAGCATTATTGGCTCTGTTTTGGGCTTGGGTTTAGGAGTAGTGCTCGGTCGCAGCATTGTCGGGTTGATTACCCAAAGCATCAACGATTTTTACTTTGTGGTGTCCGTGCGGGACATCAGCTTAAGCAGGTTCACCCTAGTGAAAGGGATGGTGATTGGCATTGTGGCGGCGTTGGTGGCCTCCCTGATTCCAGCGATTGAGGCCATGCGCACCTCCCCTCAGAGCAGCCTGCAGCGGTCTTCCTTGGAAAGCAAAGTGCAGCAGGTGCTGCCCTGGCTGGTCCTGGCCTGGGGCCTCTTCACCCTGGGGGGCATTGGTCTGTTGAGCATCAAGAATGGCGGCTTGGTGATTGCCTTTGGCGGGCTGTTTGCCATTTTGCTGGCGGCAGCGCTGCTCACGCCGCCCCTGACGGCGCTGTTGATGCAAGGGCTGTCCCCTCTGCTCAATAACTTGGTGGGGATGATCGGGAAGATGGCCCCCCGCGATATTACTCGTTCCCTTAGCCGCACCTCCATTGCGATCGCCTCGCTGATGGTGGCCGTCTCCGTCATCGTCGGGGTCTCCGTGATGGTGGGGTCGTTTCGCACCACCGTGGTCCAGTGGCTAGACCAAACCCTGCAGGCCGACATCTATGTGACGCCCCCCAGCACCACCGCCAATCGCGTTTTGGGCAGCGTTGACCCCCGCGTGGTTGAAGAGGCCTACAGCTGGCCTGAAATTGATCATATCGTCACCTACAATGACGCTGATGTGGCGGTAATTGCCTTCAACCAGGAGGCCGCTGATGCTCCCGCGATCGCCGTCAATCGAACGGCTAAAATCATTTCCGCCGATGGGGATGTATCCAGCGGCAAGCGTCCCTACGCCTGGATTCGAGACAACGTCAAGGATCCTTGGCCCCAGCTGGATGCCGGTGAGGGGGTAATCATTTCAGAAGCCCTGATGCTGCGCGCGGGGGTGTCTGACCCGCCCCAAACCGTGACCCTAGAATCGCCCCAAGGGCCGATGACCTTCCCGGTGGTGGCCGTGTTTTATGACTATTCGTCCGATCGCGGCACGATTTTGCTGGACAGCGATATCTACCTTGCCGTATGGCAAGACCCCAGCATTGCCTCCCTGGGGCTGTTCGTCAAGCCAGAGTTCGAGGTGGATCGCGTTGTGGATCGCCTGCGCGACACCTTCAAAGGCCGTCAAGATCTAGTCGCCCAATCCAACCGCAATTTACGTCAAGGGTCGCTAGAGATTTTTGACCGCACCTTTGCCATCACCGGGGCGCTGCGGCTGCTGGCGGTGGTGGTAGCCTTCATTGGCGTCCTCAGCGCCCTGATGAGCCTCCAGCTGGAGCGCACCCGTGAGCTAGGGATTTTGCGGGCCAACGGCATGACCCCGCTGCAGATGTGGCAGCTGACGCTGCTAGAAACCGGCATCATGGGCAGCTTGGCAGGCTTTTTTGCCATGCCTCTGGGCTATGCCTTAGCCTGGATTTTGATCTATGTGATCAACGTTCGCTCCTTTGGCTGGACCCTGCAGATGCAGCTTGAGCCCAGCTATTTTTGGCAGGCTTGGGCGGTGGCGGTGGTGGCGGCGCTGCTGGCGGGGGTGTATCCGGCCTGGCGGCTGGGGCGGATGCCGGTGGCTACTGCGATTCGGGAGGAGTGAGTGCGATTCGGGAGGGGCAGCTTGAGTTGGGACGCCGTGGACCTGGCCAGTCTACTCGCTCTCATTACCAATCAACTCCAAAATACGCTGTGCCTCTTCGGCTCGATTTTCCTGCTGCAGTAACCTCACCAACACAATATAGGTACGTGAGACGCTATCCAAGAAGGCTTGCTGCTGGGCCTGGGATAGGTCGCGGATATTGTGGCGGATGGTTTCATAGACCTCAACTGACTGCTGGAGGACGCCGATTGCCTGCTCAGTTTGATTTTGCCCAGCGAGGACTGCACCGATGTTGCTCAGAAATGCGCCTTCGCCAGGGAGGTCTCCGATCTCTCGGGTTATGGCTAGGGCTTGCTGATAGGCTGCGATCGCCTGCTGCTCTTGCCCAAGATTGCGGTAGGCAACGCCGAGGTTTCCCAGGGCATAGGCTTCTCCACGTCGGTGACCAACCGCTCGGACAATACTGAGCTGCTGCTCATACAGATTGATGGCCTGTTGATGCTGGCCGAGGGCTTCATGCGAATGCCCCAGACTTCCTAAAACCGCGCCTTCATTGCGCTGGTTTCCTATCTCTCGGGCGATGGCGATGGCCAGCTCATACAGTTCAATGGCCTGCTGGTATTGGCCTAAATTGTGGTAGACAAGGCCCAAGTCCCCCAACGTAATGCCTTGACTACGCAAATCTCCAACCTTCTGGTAAATCTCAAGCGCTGGTAAAAGAGACTGCAGCGCCTCTCGAAATTGACCGGCATCTAATTGCCCATTGCCCTGCTGAAGAAGCCGATCTGCCTCTGCCTGTTGTTCTTCAATGCTCTCCTGTACGGCAGCTTCTGATATCTCTACCATTGGCGCTGCCAACATCAGCACGCCCGGCAATATCCAGGCTGCACAGCGCCCAGCTTTCCGGCCCTGTACGCTCCGTCGAAAGACGGTAAGCCAACTGATGAAACGGCGCATTACAACGTCCTTGACCGAGGTACATTCGCCAGTATAGGTTTTGCACACCCCAAATGATTGTCCTCACGCAGTATGGGCCGCTCGGGCTAATTGTGCCAATCTTGGTTAGTCCCAGTGGTGTTATCGGGCTTCACCGACTATCCCTTGAGCCTCTTCGAGTGGGATATCGTAGCGATCGCTCAATAGTTGGGGAATGCGATCGCCGCGATGGTTCCCAGATCGCCAATGAGGGCTGCACGATAGGGGTGAGTCAGAGTCGTGTCGCTGTGGGATAGGCGATCGTCATCTCTTTAGGTGGGCTTAAGCTGGTTACGGTCCACATTTGAGGACAACAGTTTTCGGAAACTGCTGTTGCAACTCCGTCAATGTTTCTGCGCTGGGGGCTCGACCAAAGGGCTTGCCCAAATCATCGGGGGTAGGAATCGTTGCCAGTGTGGTTTGATCAATGTCAGTGACCACCACCACCTGGTCAATCTTGCGCTGGTTGGCCTGGCTTTTTTCGTACAGGCTGCTATAGGGCTGGACCACAGCTGTCTGCCACTGAGCCGGAGGACAGTAGCTTTGGTCAATAATGACCGTGACCTCTGGGACCTGTACGGCATAGCGCAGCCCTAGACCCAAACCCCCAAAGGCTAGCCAGCCTAGGCCCAGGGTGCTAATTAGGCGTTTTGTTGGATTTTGTGGGGCCATTACAGGTTTACTTGGAATAAGTCCTTAAACAAGGTTTGTACATTTTCAGGGTTGCCTTGCTTGACGGTTGACTCTCGCAGGCTAGCGATGGCCTGGAGTTCGGTTTCATTGACGTCCCCATAGGCGATGGGGTAGAAACGCACATCGCTGTAGGCCATGATGTCTTTGACATCGTCGAATAGGTGGCCTTCGTTGACATCTCCATCGGAGAGCAGCAGCAGATAAAATCGACCGTTAGGGTCACTGACTCGTTTTTCCATCAGGTCGGAGAGGGCCACCATAACGCCGTCGTACATGGCGGTGCCGCCGTCGGCTTGGAGTTGATCAATGGCGGCCAATAGTTTTTTCTGCTGTAGCAGATCGTAGGGGGTAAGCGCCAGACGGCGTACCGGTTGGTCAGAAAAGGTGACGAGACCCACCTGGTTGCCTTGGTTGATTTGCTGACTGGCGATGCGTAATCCGGATTGAACGGCCTGGAGGGGTTCTCCTTCCATGGAGCCGCTGGTGTCGATCACCATTTCGAGATAAACGGTGCGACCGCTATCTTTGTTGAGTTTCCAGCTGGATTGGGCCGCTAGCAGAGTCTCGCCATCGGGGATGGGAGGATGGGTTGCTTTGAGATAGTCGGTGTCAACAAAGCCTTGATTTTTGGCTAGCTCTACCATGTCGGGAGACTGGGCAAAGGCGGCAAATTTTTGTAAGGCGGCGCTGGTTTCGGGGGTGTTCCAGTCGAAGCCGACTAGCGGGTTGTTGTGGGGAATGCCAAAGGGGATAAATTCGGTGGATTCAAACCCGGCGACTTGTTTGAGGGCCAGATAGTTTTGATATTCCAGTGGGAATGCCTGGAGTTTGGTCTGGTCTCGGAGGAAAAGTTCTTGCAGTTCTAAGGTGGTGGGGGTGGTAATCAGCACCTGGGATTGAAACTGGTCAAAGACGGAGGTGACCTGGGGGGTTTGCAGCTCGGCTTTGGTCAATGCCCCACCGTCTTTTTGGTGTCCGGCGGCGCGCCAGTAGAGGGTGTAGAGCAAATTCAGGGCGGTGGAGCTTTGGTAGGGGTTGGGGTAGGCGACGCTAACTTGGCCCGCTGCGATCGCATTTAATAAGCTGTCAAACGTCACCTCACCACTGCTCTCAAGCTGTTGGTAAACATCACCGGGCACCACCCAGCCTGCTGTATTTGTCACCAGCCGTTCAGCGACAGGGATAACCTTAATACCCTGGCTCTGGATCATCGACACCCACAGATCGTTGGAGGGGCTATAGCCCGTGGGCTGGACTGCGCCCGCACCGAGCAGACGAGCGGCGGTACCGGAGGCGATCTGACGAACGCCCACCTGAATCACTTTGCCGGAGCTGCTTTTCTCCTGGCGCTGGTTAAAGGCTTCGGCCACCTCCACCAGCCACCGCTCATTTTGCCGGTCAATATTGGCCTTTTCAGAAGAGCTGTAGATCTCTACATACACTTGGTTTGCCTGCGGCTGGGCTGCATAGAGGGGAAATTTTTCAATATCGGGCAGCGGCTCTGCGATTTGATCAACGGTATAGCGACTGGCTACCTCGTCGTCGACTAAATTGCTGACGACGTTGATGTTGGGCAGTACCTGCTTTGCCAACGCAGTTTGAGCGGTTTCTAAGGAGGTGACGGATAATTGACAGCCGCCGATAAAACCTAGGCTCAGGGTGATAATCAGCCCGAGTGCAGCGCTGAGCAGCTGCCGATGAGTACGATTTGGAATCAGTATTTTTAACATTGATATTATAAGAACGCGATTTAGGAGAGAATCTGGGCGATAGGTTTAGGTTTCTAAAATCTTTTTATTGGCGGCAATTAGAATTTCTAGACGCTGGGGTAGAGAGGCATCTCCCTGGGACAGGCTAGCCAGGGCCACCTGGTCTTGCAGCTGCAGCAGCTGCTGGTGGGTTTGCTGCATGCGATCGCAGCTCTGCTTTAGCTGCTGCTTGGCCATTTGCTGGTATTTGGGGGTTTGAATCTGAGCCTGTACCTGGAGACCATCGGCCACCTGTTGGGCTAGCTCCACTACGGTATATAGCGCTTCGAGCAGTTCGGCGCGCAGGGTGGGTTCGCGATCGCAAATTTGTACCGCAAAGGTTTGTGACTGCAGTGCCCAATCTTTAATCGGCTGCCAGGTTTGATTGCGATCGCGGACCACCTGCGCCTGAATGGCATCAATCCGTCGCTGAAAGCTGGCCTCGTTGAGCAAGTCGCTATCATCGGTTGCACCCATGGGGGATGGGCGATAGCCGGTAACCCAGCTACCCGCCATAACTGTGGCCACAGCACCGCCACCCACCCAGGCCACCGGTCGGTTACCCGCTAGGGCAATCAGCAAACCATAGCCAAACGCTGTACCCAAAAGTAATAAATACGTCTGAGGCTGCCGTCCCAAGGCTAGCCAGTTGATGGGCATAGAATGACGCCTCCATACACTGTGGTTAAAACAGTCCAATCGTCACGCTAGCGTGACTGTCTCAATGGTAGTGGAAGGGGTCGCTAACCAGGCATAGCAGGAAAATTAACGGACCAATCTCCGGAGTGTCTCAAAACTAGGTAAGTTGTAGGGTGGGCAGGAACCTCTGAATAACGATGGCTACCTGGCAATGTCCATGCTTGTCTACCATCACTGACAAACTACTCAGGAGAGCTTTCTGACATGGCTCAATATGTTGGGAAATAAGGGGTTGGATACTTGCATCGGGAGAAGTGGGCAGTGCCCACCCTACTAACTCGGACTGCAGTGTCCTTGGGAATGATTGTGACTAGTATTAGTTTGGCAATC
Source organism: Elainellaceae cyanobacterium (assembly GCA_049647905.1). Taxonomy (GTDB): domain Bacteria; phylum Cyanobacteriota; class Cyanobacteriia; order CAKZMO01; family CAKZMO01; genus JBCCAG01. Next base: position 7,645 of record JBARYO010000534.1, read on the forward strand.
ACTGGCAGATCGACCCTTCAACCTCCGGCATAGGAATTCAAATTTTGTAAGGGGCAGCGGCAGCGATCAGGAGAACAAATCCAGTGGTAGATGACCATACATTTCATTCAGTCCATCGTCGTGGTCTGATTGACACGACACCAAGACCCCTCGGTGGTCTCCTGAGTAGCTGTCAGCGTATATCAGGCCGGTTTTGGGATTGAACTTGATGTAGACGGCCTCTTCCACTGGATCGAACGTCAAGTCCTGGGGGATCTCATATCCAAGCGCCTGGGTATAGTCTTTGAGGGCAGTCACGCCTTCGCCTAGGCTGCCTGCACAAACGCCAAAAATCTGAAACTCTGACTTTTGAGCCACAGTTTTTAGTGCGACCTGAACTTCGGCATTTGCTGGGCGGTCTAACGTGTCTATCGGTCGGTATTCAATTTTTTTAAGCAGCTGACAAGCAGCGTCGATATCAGTCATTGCTCTCCTCATTGT
>JBARYO010000535.1:0-2856 GCA_049647905.1 Elainellaceae cyanobacterium
TCACCGTGCCGTCTTCGGCAAATTCCTCTAGGGAGCTGACGTCAAGGGATCGCCCGATAATGTTGTAGTAAAATAGCAGTCTTTCTGCGGCCTTTGCAGGTCCAGCTACAGCCAACAACAGCAGCACGCCAAACAGCCCGCTAAGATAGCGGCGGCGAATCGAGGCGAGAAGAATCATAATGGTGACCTTGACGTTTTGATGCGCTTGACGTTGCCGGTATTGCAATTGCCCTGCCATACCTAAATAATCAGCGCCATAGGATTACAGATCGCGCTAGAAGCAGTACCCCACCCGGAAATAAATTCCATCGTCCTGCAGATTTTCGCCGCGATCGCCAATCCACACCAGCGGTATGCCATAGCCCTCCCGTAGTTGATGCCGAGTATTGCCAAGGAGCTGCATCTAGAGCTAGAGGAACGATTCTTATTCCCCAATGACTCGAACATCGTCAGAGTTGTCTTCAGTTGTTGAGGTTTGCGGCTGAATGGCGCCGTCTTCGTTGGTCAAATCGCCATCGTTGCTATCGGGGACTATTTCAAAGTCGTTGCTGTCCTCAAAATCAACAACATCACTGTTATTGGTTGTTCCCGCCTCGGGTGTGGCCTCAAAGGGTGCGGCCTCCGAAGTCGGGGTCGTGCTGGAGGTTTGGGGTTGAACGGCATCGTCCCCAGTGCTACCGTCCTCCGCAGTTGGCGTGATAGACCCGCCATCGTCAGTGGGGACGCTAATCGTGGTGGTGGTAGATCCCTCTGCGCTGGCAGCACCTGGATCCTCTGTCGGCTCACCTGCAATACCATCACTCCCAGCCGTACCATCCTCAGCGATCGCCGGGTTGGGCTGTGGCGCAGGGTCAGCAAGACCCAGTAAAACATCGCTATCGAGAAAGTAGGTTGCCCACCGCTTCGTTTGGGGGGCGGCGGCCCACTGCTCACGGGTGACAGCTAGCTCAAGCACTGGGGCAATAAGGCCTTCGTTGTTGCCGTTGAAGGTCACCATAACGCTATCAGCAGCAGTCCGCTGGAAATAGCTCTCAACCTGGAGCTGGGTTTCTGCCTCAGCACGCTCAATAAACGCATCGTAAGATTCTCCCGGCAGTACATTCAGCGCCACCGACAGCTGCTCAGCCTGCTCTACAGATTGCGCTTGAACGGGCTGACCGGAGCCTGCCAAAACAGAACCTGCCAAAACGCTAACACTGACAAGACCACCGGCCCCGGCGCTCATAGCCCTAACAATGATTGAATGACCCATACTGTCTTCTCTCCTAAATAGTGACGCTGACATGTTGGGTAAGTGGCTATATATCACGAAGTGGCTTAATTTACCCCATGTGATTCATACTATGCCACGTACTATTTCAGATAGGCGTCCCCTTTGGGCTGACCTTGCTGATAGATTCTTCACCGGAGCGCGATCGCCTCCAGGGGACGTTGATTTTAGTCGTTCACCGGCATCACCACCATCCTAGAGGGAAAGAAGGATAGTGACTCCAGCCCATAGAGGACAACAAGCAAGTATCCCCACCTATCCTCCTTGCTTGGGATTAGAACTCATTCTGAAGAGTGATCCTGGATGAGAAAACCACAATGTACACTCGGAAAGTATTAAACGCATTGAGGGAGTGCGTTATAGATTTAGCTGAATCGATTGATTATACCAGCAGATCTACGACGGGTTCCCGGTAAGAAATTTAGGGGAGATCCCAATGAAAATTTTTCGTTTTATTGCTATTGTGTTTGCCTGCGGACTAATGTTATTTTCCAGCGTAGCGCCAGCTGTTGCTGCTACTGCTGACCCTACTATCAACTCTACTAAAAGCAGCCCGTCTAAAGGTGCAGCGCAGCTAGACGGTGTCTACAATTCCGCAAAAGACGCCCTGAAGAGCGAGCCACTGCCCAACAAGGACGACCAGAAGAAAGTCGGCGCTGCAGACCTCAATGTTGCCCAGGAGAGCGCGAAGGGTGAGCAGAGCACAGATGCCAACTCTGCCAGTGCAAAGACTATAGAGAGCTCGGTTGAGGACATTTTAGAAGACGTGCTTCCTTAGTCGATGCGGCGATCGCAACCCTATGGGTATAGATACTTGTAAGCTGCGATCCTAACGATTAGAAATAGAGCAAGAGCGGAAACGATGTCCAAAGTCGTCTCCGCTCTTGCTTTGTTAGGCGAAACAAATGGTGCCGCTCATAACCCATAGCGAAATGCATTGTCCCAAAGATGGTCGAGCACAGCCAAGGCCTGGTCCAGGGGCAGCACATGACAGCGGTTTTGACTGTCATATCGCAACAGCGCAAGTTCGTCTTGATGCGATTGGGCTCCGCTGTTTTGGGGCTGCATCCCAGGCATGCGAGCCTTCAGGTCCACAAGCTTTTGCACCGCATCAGCGACATCAAAGTTGACGCTAGCGCCTAGGGTATGCTGCATCCAGGTCTCAATCTTTTGATCGAGTTCCGCTGTGGTCAACGCCGTCTCGCTCGTCAAAAGATGGTAATACACCAAGAGCACTTCCTTGCATTCCTCTTCCTCTGCCAAGTCAATCAGCAGCTGAAACACCGCAGAATTGTTCGCCAGGTTGCGGAAGAACAGCGTATCGGTGACGTTCTTTTGAAACATCAGCTTCTTCGACTTGTAAGAGGTGTACTGCTTGTAGGCAAAGCCACCGAGGGCAACGCAGAGAGAGCCGGTCGCAATCAGCACAGGGGTTAGGTTATACACCTCACCTTCGCTAACATTGAAATAATCCAGCGCTCCCGGAAACCCGAAGGCGAGCATAAAGGCCCCCATCACAATCAAAAGCTGCGGCAGAATTTTGATCACAATGGAGATGCCCGCCGCCAACGCAGGCACAATCAGCA
>JBARYO010000536.1:0-3086 GCA_049647905.1 Elainellaceae cyanobacterium
GTCCTGCACCGCCTGCGATCCTACCAACTGCCAAAACGGCCTACGCTTGCGGAGCTTGGCTAGGTGCTTCTGAAGCCGTGGGCAGCTCAGGTGTTTGCCCCATAGCCTGTAGTAGCGCTTGTGCAGGGCGACGGCGTGATTGTAGATACAGCCAGCGGCGTTGATGGTCCGCTTGAGGTATCGGTTGCGCTTATGCTCATACAGCTTGAACTTCAGTGTTAGCACGGCACCCTGACAGTTGGTAGTAGTACGATTATACCGGCCAATGGGGAGCGGAAGCTAGGCGCAAGGCGTATCCCCGCCCTGAACGGCGAGGCTTTCCCGCGCCATGATTTTGGTAATACAAGCTGCGGCTGAACGATAAAGCGCTAAGCTGAGCGCTGCTTTGGGTTCTGATGGTCACTGCTCGGTTCAGAGAAGCTGCTGCCCAAACTTTGTCCTGCGGCCTGCTGCACCACCCCTTCGATCCAGGAATTGATGCTCTTTCCGGCCTTATTAGCAGCAAGGTAGATGCTGCGATGAATGTCAGGAGACGTTCGAAACAGCAGACGTCCGGAAAAGGGTTTGTCTGGCTTTTGTCCTAGCTGCTCGCAGAATTTTAAATACTCGTCCACCGACCGGTGAAAGTCTTGAGTGGCATCCTCAACGGTTTTGCCCTCAAAGGTAACAACGTCTTTAATGTCGAGAACTTGGCCCCGCAGCAGCCCTGCTTCGATATCCACATTGATTTCCGCAGTGTAGCTCTTGTAGGTCAGCATGACGGCACGGCAATAGAGAAGCGCGGAAACAGCATATATCGCATCATGATATCAGCGTGACTACTCCTATGCTGATTCATGACCAAAACTTTATTTGGCCAATAGACTGAACTTCACGTAAACCCCACCGACGTTGATGTTGGGTTGGACAATTAAAAAGCTGACCCCTTGAGGTCAGCTCTATCTCTGTCTAATTGATACGATAACGTTGCAGTCTCAGTGGAAAAAGCTAGCCTTTGCGTTCCCGTGGCTGCTGTCAAACGACAACCGGAGGCGGTCCCGTCTCACTTCCATGATGCAGTGTAGCAAGATATACGGAACTTTTTCATAAAACTTTACAGCAAGTTCTACGGGGTTCTATAACTCTTGTTAATGCATTCATCTGCCCATCTAATCGGGTGGGTCCACCAATTATGGTTACAGCCGGTATTGGGCCTAATCCGCACGTCATTGGGCTATTTCTTCAAGTGCCTTTTGGCTATCGCAAGTATTTTCTAGATAGTTTCGATTGAGACGCTGTAAACTGCCCTCGCTTTTTCTACGACAGGTAAATTTGACAGAAGAGGAGAATAATTATGCTTCAGTTCGTCCCCCAATTCCCCCAGATTGCTCTGGCCGCGCTGATTGCCGTTGGGGCAAGTGGCCTTAGTGCTGGCGTGGCATCGGCACAGCTTGCTCGATCTGGAGTGAGCTTTCCCCTAGTCCTGGCCCAAGATAGTTCCAGTGAAGGCTCTACGAGTACTGGGCCTGCGAGCACTGGATCCACAAGTCTAACGCGCTTTAGCTGCCAGCTTGTAGACGGAGAGTACACCATCATGTACAACCCGGAAAGCCAGCCCGATGGCCTGTACGCCTGGGCGACACCTGGTGACATGGGCGGCGGCTGGTTTGCTGATCGTCGCTGCGCTGAGGTGAGTCGCCGCTTGGAGGTGTACCGTCCCGATGGCCTGTTAGAGTTGCGTACCGACGTGGAAAATGGCTACAACACCGTATGTGCAACGACGGAGGCCAATGGGGCTTGCCGTATCGTATTCACGGTGCCTCAAGGCCAAGATCCCATTCAAACGCGCGATCGCGTGTTTGAGAACCTAGCGATCGCCAATCAAGGACAAGACACCACTGCAGTCAATACCTACACAGGCGGCGGCGATGGCATCCTGCAGCGGATTGGTCGCGAGCTGGGGATCGATCTACCGACCAATACCGGCAACGGAACATCCTCTGGGTCAGCGCGCTCTGATCGAGGAATCGATCTACGTCCCTTCCTAGACCCTGCTGACGGCGGTACTGGTACTGCATTACGCTCATCTGCGCGGCTAGACCCAGACGCCTTTCGCTAGCGCCAATATCCTCTATCTCTAGTCTGAAAGCCTCATGTGCCAATGCCCTCCCTTAGTACACTGTACTGGGGGAGTTTCCTCAAGGCACGGCGGGGGGCAACCTGATAATGTTTAGATAACGTAAACATGCTAGTATTCGCGTTGCGCTCTGCCTCATGCTGTGCAGAGTGGAGATGAGTACACCTGGGGACAAGCGTTAGGCTACCGTATCTAGCGGTAGGTTAGCCGTAGCGCTGCACAAAAGCCTTACCATAGTGGCCCTGCCGCAATCAGCCGCTTAGCTTGCGCACCCGGTCTGCTAATCTATGTTGCCTGTTCTCTGTTGGGAGTCCCACATGCCTATGCCAGCTCACGATATCGTCCGTCGCACCAAGATTGTGGCAACGATTGGGCCTGCCACCAGCCAGCCCGATACGCTGCGCGCTCTAATCGAAGCAGGCGCGACGACGCTGCGGCTTAATTTTTCCCATGGTACCCACCAGGACCATCAGCGAAATATTCGGCTAATTCGTCAGATTTCCTTTGAGCTCAACCAACCCGTTGGCATTTTGCAAGACCTACAGGGGCCAAAAATTCGCCTGGGCCGTTTTGAAGATGGCCCTATCACCCTCAAAGAAGGCGATCCCTACACGCTCACCAGTCATGAGTGTCTTGGAACGCAGACGAAAAGCTGTGTCACCTATGGCAAGCTCGCTGATGAAGTTACCCCAGGAGCAACCATCCTGATTGACGATGGTCGGGTGGAGATGGTCGTCGACGCCGTCGATTCAGCCGCTGGCGATCTCCATTGCCGGGTGGTGGTGGGCGGTGAGCTATCGAACAACAAAGGCGTGAACTTCCCAGGGGTTTATCTGTCCGTTAAAGCGCTAACGGATAAAGACCGTAAAGATCTAGTGTTTGGCCTTGATCAAGGGGTCGATTGGGTGGCGCTGAGCTTTGTGCGTAACCCGCAAGACATTTTAGAAATTAAGGAGCTGATTTCCAGCTC
>JBARYO010000537.1:0-2735 GCA_049647905.1 Elainellaceae cyanobacterium
CCGCCTCCAGACCACTCCCCGCCACCCCAGGCCAGTTGCCAAACGCCCCAGAACTCGCCCCCGTCCCCAGCGCTCCCGCAAGTTTGCCAAACCTGAGCGAAACCGGGCGGGTCCAAATTGATCCAGGCTGGTTGGCCGGAATATCAGAATCATGGCTCATAGCGATCGCCTGTCAGCAGAATTCCCTTCATCATAGACAAGCACCCGCCAGCAAACAGAGCACCACACCGTAAGTAGACGCAATATATAATGCAGTATCGGCCCCGCTGCTGCGCCATCACTCACGTATTGTCAGCCCCTACGCCACGGCCATAGCCATGTCTCACCCACTCTCATTGACCGGATGCCTGCAGAGCGTTCACCACGTCGCCCTCCACGTCAAAGACATGGCGGCATCCTGCCGGTTTTACGGCGATGTATTGGGGCTGCACAAACTCGCCGGCGATGACGTACCTAAGACGCTAATCAAGGCTGTCGCTGCAGGAGAGGTCACTAACTTCCGCCTACCAGACGGCACCATTCTAGATTTGTTCTGGAAGCCTGACTTAGAGCCCCCAAACCCAAACCCGGCCCAAGAATTTACCCGCGCGGGACATCTCGCCTTCGGCATCGCGCCCGACCAGTTTGACCAAGCGATCGCCGTACTAAAGCACCATCAAGTTCCCATCGATCATGGCCCAGTCACTCGTCCCACAGGGCGAGGCATTTATTTCTACGATCCGGACGGGTTTTTGCTAGAAATTCGCTGCGATCCGGCTGCCGTAGAACCTGAGCCTCTGTAGACCAATCACAGAGGCTCAAGTCTAAACGGGGTGAACCGCTAGTTTCTGACCAGCACATCGTAGTTGCGAACTTCGATCTCGCGACCGCCATAGGCAATATTGCAGTTTCTCGCCACGAGCTTGCCGGGATGTACTCCGCCTTGGTGGCTTGCACGGCAGACAAACAATCGCCGACTAGGTTCTTGCCCCCAAGCATAGCCCCCGTAGGCACTCGACCTCCCGATGTGGCCACCTACTCTAATGCTGCTGACGGCGTGGAGGGTGGCGTAGCGCTAGTTGTGCTTGTGCAGCCACTTTGTTCGCCAGGCTGCTTCATAAAGATCTGGCGATAGGCGCTGCAGTCTTGAGCAAAGACCATGCCAGTGGACCACTGATTATCGCCATCTAGGGTGCCAATGAAGCCCAGCATGACATTGGGCTGCTGCAGACGCGCAGAGCTTCCCAGGTCTGAGAGTAGACTATTCACATCACGCTGACCCAGCAAAGCGAGCTTGCTCATGACGATGGTGTTGTAGGCCGCAGGTACGACTTCAGGATCGAAGAACTCATTGGGGTTGGTATAGCCTGGATCACTAATTTTCAAGTAATTTGCATTGAACTGCCGTAGGTTTGTATTTTCACCTGCCCCACGTCCCAAAACCTGATCAAAATATTTGTCTGGACTTGTGAGATATTCTTTTAGCTCTTGCTTGGTCATACCAATGGCAGCCTTCAGCAGCGTGTTCAGCAGATCCTCTTTGAGCTGGCGGATTGGCTCTAAGAGAAAGTCTGGAGTAATCGCCTCTACAACGTCGCTGATTACCCCAGCTGTCAGGCCAACAAAATCAGGAGTGCCCGACATAGACAGCAGGTGATCGGTGACATAACGCTCCAGCACCGCTTCAGCCTGCTCCGTATCTGCTGATCGACTGGGGTTGAAGAACAACGCCTTGGCGACCTCATGGCTTACCCTTGGCCAAGCCCGTAAACCACTATCGATGTCGTCTCGCCAGGCTTCCTTGTAGGTTGTTTGCAGGCCATTGGCCGCAACGTAGGCTGTCCTTTCAGCCATGATTGCAACCCGACTACAGCTAAAGTCAAACGTCCGACAAGCGGCAGCGCGGCGATCGTAGGCGGCTTTTCTCGCATAGTAAGCGGTGATATCTCGCTGGAGGTCAGCCCTCAAAGTCGAATAGATCCGAGGGATAGAGAGTTCTGTACCGCCGCCGCCGGAGCGCAGTAACTGCCTATCCAAGACTGTTCCTGGCCGAGCATCGATCATATTTTGGTAGATAAAACCGTCTACTCCACCGATGCTGGCGTTGAAGAAATTATTGTCCAGGGCACTGCTATCCAAACGCTTGTCAACGTATCCCTCCATCACAATATGTTTCACCGCGTTAGTTGGCCCTGCGGGTGGGGCGATCGCAAAGGAACCTCCTGAAAAGTTGTTGACGAAGGTATGACCGTACATATCCCCTGCGGCATGGGTCAGATAGCCTACAGTGAAGGCTCGTACCGCAGCCCTGTTGGTCGCATTTGATCGACTCCAAAGATAGGATAGCCAAGCATCCGTCCCACCTCGAATCCCGGTATCTGAGGACGATGGGTGAATTACCTGCTGTCCAGTCAAAATATCAGGATAGGCATCTGGTCCCAAAATCCCAGCGCGGTATTGAGGCGCGTTGCTTCGAAGAGCCGCAAGAATATCAGGATCAACGCGGTAAGTCCCAATATTTCCAATAATTCGCCCACTATCGTAGTCCACGCGGGGGATGGTGACTCTACCATCGTCCAGGGCGTCGTCGAGTGCTTGTTCACCAAGGTAGACGTGGGTCGTTGGCTTCCAAGCCTGAGCTTCTGTAGAAGGCCATGCCAAACCGATGCCAACAGCAAGGAGGCTAAGCTTACAGAACGCCAGACCACGCCCGAGACAACACTTTATTAGCGACATTTTTGTTCTAAAATACGTTT
>JBARYO010000538.1:0-1782 GCA_049647905.1 Elainellaceae cyanobacterium
GAAGGAAGCAGATACTGTCCTGACAGCTGCACTAGAAGCAATTATGGAGGCTGTTTCTGACAACGACAAAGTAACGCTGGTCGGCTTTGGCTCTTTCGAGCCCCGTGAGCGTAAAGCTCGGGAGGGCCGTAACCCCAAAACTGGCGAAGCCATGACCATTCCAGCAACGCGGGTGCCCGCCTTTTCAGCAGGAAAGCTCTTCAAAGAGAAGGTCGCCCCTAAGTAAGCCAGTGGAGTAGACCAGTGGAGTAGACCAGTGGTATCACCATGTCATGGGGGGAACCTAGTTTGGGCAGCAGAGCTGGCGGGCTGTTTTCCCCATGACCTTTTAGACTTTTCAGCCAGCATCAATCCGCTGGGACCACCAGCTTCCGCGATCGCAGCCATTCAGGCCAATCTGGATCAGCTGCGCGCTTACCCAGATCCGTCCTACGGACGCTTGCGCCAAGTTTTGGCCGAGTTCCACCAGCTGCCTCCCGATTGGATCTGCCCCGGAAATGGCTCTGCTGAGCTATTAACCTGGGCCAGTCGGCAGCTGGCCCAAACGCAAACCACCTATCTACCGACGCCTGCGTTTGGCGACTACTGGCGATCGCTCAAAGCATTTGAAGCCCACGTTACACCCCAGCCGCTTTCACTTGACACCAAGCAGGGAGTACAGCATCACCGGCTCTCCATACCGGCAAATCCCTCAGGCTGTGGTCTTCTCGTCAACAATCCCCACAATCCGACAGGAGCATTGTTTGACTACTCCGATCTGTGCGACTGTCTCGACGCCTTCAGTTTAGTCGTCGTGGATGAAGCCTTCATCGACTTTTTGCCACCGGGCCAACAGCCCACCCTCCTCCCCTTGGTCAGCGAGTACCCGAATCTCGTCGTGCTGCGATCGCTGACAAAGTTTTATGGTTTGCCGGGGTTGCGTATCGGCTACGCCGTGGCCCATCCCGATCGACTCCAGCAATGGCAGCGCTGGCGTGATCCTTGGCCGGTCAACGCCCTTGCTGCTGTTGCAGCAGAGGCAGCGCTCCGCGACCAGGCATTTCATCACCAGACCTGGGCTTGGCTTCCCCCCGCACGACAGCAGCTGTTGTCTGGCCTGAGAGCGCTTCCAGGGTTAGAGCCACATGCCAGCGTCGCGAACTACATCCTGGTCCATTACAGCGGCTCTGCCATTCAGCTTCAGCAGCTCCTCCTACAGCAGCATCGTATCTTGATTCGGGATTGCACCAGCTTTCCCGAGCTGGGCGATTGCTACTTCCGCGTCGCTGTCCGGACACCCTCGGAAAATCAGCAGCTACTGGATGCCCTGGCAGAAAGCCTTGGCGTTGAGCCTATTGCAGGGTGAATGGCGCTATTGCTCAACATACGAACTACACCATGGCTGTTGACTACAATCTTGTTATTCTAGGGGGCAGTCTCATTGCACATCATGCTGCTATCCGCGCGGCGCGGTGGGGGGCGCGGGTGGCACTGGTGGAACCGCCACGAACACCATCAAGCAGACTCACCAGCACCGCTAGCAGCTCCTTCAGCTGGGAGATAGAACAACTTCAGCTGACCCATCTTCAAGCAAGCTACAGGCTCGACGAAGCGCGTAGCGTCTCACGTCGAGACAGGCTCACCCAAGCCCAATCCTTCGCAGCATGGCAACTTGAGCAGAGTGCCCCAGCGCAACTAGCCACCTATGGGGTAGATGTTGTTGTTGGCAGCGGTAAATTTACGCCACAGCCCAAATTAGAGGTGCAGGTAGGAGACCGGTTACTGCGCGGCCATCGCTACCTC
>JBARYO010000539.1:0-2120 GCA_049647905.1 Elainellaceae cyanobacterium
GGCCGTGGCAGAGACAGCGGTCTACCGCGCCTGGTGCCGCCGCTACAGTCTTACCCACGGTGTGATTACGTCGCGGATTGACGCTAAGGATGCGCCTGAGGGCAGCACCAAGTTTGAAATGTACCGCCAATACCAAGCTCCCCTCACGACTATTGCTCCCCATAACGTTTTGGCGCTCTATCGCGGGGCAGCGGAAGGGGTCTTGAAGTTCCGTCTCGATATTGATCAGGATGCCGTGCTGGACTATCTGGAGCACCAGGAAATTCAGGCGCGGTCGCCTGAGGTGCAGCAGTTCTATCAGGTGATGATCCGCGATACCTTCATGCGCCTGATGAAGCCGTCGATTACCAGCGATGTGCTGGCTCAGAAAAAGCAGGAGGCCGACGAAGCCTCAATTACCACTTTTGAGGTGAACCTGCGAAACTTGCTGCTGGCTAGCCCGGCGGGGATGAAGCCCACACTGGGCGTTGATCCAGGATTTCGCACCGGCTGCAAAGTGGCCGTACTCGACCAGACGGGCAAGTTTTTGGAGTATCAGGCCGTGTTTCCCCATGGGTCAGCAGCCCAGCGCCAAGCCGCTATCCAAACGCTAACGCGGCTGATTACCCAGTACGCTATTGAGCTAATTGCCATCGGCAACGGCACGGCCAGCCGCGAGACAGACGCCTTTGTCAGTGAGGTGCTAGGGGCGCTGGAGCGCAAACCGGTGAAGGTTATTGTCAGCGAGGCTGGGGCGTCGGTTTATTCGGCTAGCCCTGTGGCGATCGCTGAATTCCCCGATTTAGATGTGACGGTGCGCGGGACCATCAGCATTGGGCGGCGACTGCAGGATCCCCTAGCGGAGCTGATCAAAATCGACCCCAAGTCGATTGGCGTGGGGCAGTATCAGCACGATGTGGACCAGAAGCGGCTGAAGCAGAAGCTGGACGACACGGTGGCCAGCTGCGTCAACTACGTCGGGGTGGACTTGAACACGGCATCTCGGGAATTATTAGCTTTCGTGTCGGGCCTCACACCGGCTGTCGCCAACAACATCATGGTCTATCGCAACCAAAATGGGGCATTCACCAATCGCCGCGAGCTGCTGAAGGTGGCAAAGCTCGGTCCTAAAGCCTTTGAGCAAGCAGCGGGCTTTCTGCGCATCCGCAACGGCACCAACCCCCTAGACCAAACGGCGGTGCATCCCGAGCGCTACGCTGACGTCAAGGCGATCGCCGCCGATGTAGGAGTGCCCGTTGATGCGCCTACGCAGCTTGCCGCAGCCCTTAAGCAAGCCAATCTAGACCGCTATACCACTGACACCTTAGGGCGGCTGACGCTGCAGGACATTGTCGCAGAGCTGGAAAAGCCAGGCAGAGACCCGCGAGCGCAGTTCACCTACGCTCAGTTTCGAGACGATATCAACACCTTATCTGATCTGTCGACCGGCATGACCTTAGAAGGAGTCGTCACCAACGTCGCTAACTTTGGAGCCTTCGTAGATATTGGCGTCCATCAAGATGGCCTAGTTCATATCTCTCAGATGGCCGACCGCTTTGTCTCTAACCCCAACGACATTGTTAGCGTGGGTCAGGTGGTTAGGGTGCGGGTTTTGGAGGTGGATGCGGCCCGCAAGCGCGTTGCCTTGTCGATGAAACAGGAGCAATCGCAGGAGCGATCGCCTAAATCACCATCAAGCGAGCCATCGGGTGGCGCATCGAGCAAGCCGGTTAGGATGCCGCGTCCGTCACGCCGCCGTGAGTGACGCCAAAGGATCAGGGATGGTTTCGGAAGGAGCCCCAAACTGGCCAGAAGCCACGTACTCTAGCCGTAGCTTGAGCCAGGTGATGAGCTGAGGATCGGTGGTGATGACAGCCGCTGCAGGCTGAGGGACGCGATCGCCAGTCTCGGCGAGTTCAGGCGCTTGGAGAAAAGCGGGCTGCTCAATGAACCAAAAGTCGATCTCCTTCTCTTGCTCGTGATAGTTGCGGGTGCGCTCTTCGAGCACCTCATCCAAGGATTCTTCCTCTATTAGAAAGCGCTTACTGGCGGCGATGTAGTAGTAGGTGGGCATGGGATTCTTCGTCGGGTCTGTCTTGTAAATTTGCCTTATGACTTTCTATAGTTGCATGGTCTGAGAC
>JBARYO010000540.1:0-3421 GCA_049647905.1 Elainellaceae cyanobacterium
AGTGCTTCTGTTTCATATAGTTCATAGATGTCTGCGTTACGTCATCAGATGGTGGCTGCTCAACCGGCTGCTTCGCATCAGCGAGATATGGGGGTCTCTCTAATGCAATCATCGGAGTCAGGCTCACAGCCTATTCTCTGAAAACTGATAGAGCACTCCTGCCAGAAAAACGCGAGTCAGTATCCGTGAAAAATAGACTGGCTGAGCTCTTTACCTTGGTGCTTAGATGCAACCCTGTTGAGTTAAGCCACATTAATGTATATATCAATTTGTGTATGTCTTCTGTTATATTCGACACGGCAAAGATTTTTGGACCTCGACGACGCATCAAGGCTAAGGGGATTCGAAAGCAAGGCTGAAGCGTGGGCGCAGTGACGCTCAGTTTGGCGAATGAAACGAATTGGCTGTCTGGCTACGATGCCAACCGCCCGCGACTGAAGGTATGGTCTAATCCGTGAAAGCGCCGCTGGGACTAAGACCGCTCGTCTTGCAGTCCCGGAGAGACGTTATTTTTCGTAGCCCACACGTTGGTCGCAGACGTCGGGGAGGACGATACTCTCAAACTGGCCCGAACGTTCACCCCATGGACAAAGGCGATCGCCTGCCTAATGCATCTGACTTAGAGCGGCAGAGATTGAAGTAGAGGCTCAGTGCAGTACTTTCCTGTTGGTCGGATATTACGGTCGTAATATGTAGCGTCACGATCTCATTTCAACCTCCGGAAGCTTTTTAGTATGCGGTCAAAAAAGGAGCTCCAGGCAGTTCTCAAGGAGAAATATGCCGTCAACAAGAATATCAGTGAACCGTTAACTGTAGAAGACTGTGAACAGCTACTGACACTCCTCAGTGAGAACGAAAGTGCGGCTAAGTTAGTCGGTTCATTCGTCTCCAAAAATTCAGAGCTTAGCCAAAATAATAGACAGCATGGCCAACGACGTAGTCAAGTCGAAAAAAAGCTGCAAGCTCTTCAGAATGACTATATCCAACTAGAGCAGTCTATTCAGAACCGGGAGTGGTCAGGGAAAGAATCAGATTCCCGTGAAGACCCCTCTTCTCAAGAATACCAAGAGCTTGAAAATAAGATCAAAGATTTAACTTCAAGAAGCGATACGTTAGTAGCTAACTTTAACCAGCTAAAAACAGAAAACAATCAGCTGGTTAAAGTCAACGCAGAGCTTAAAAAAGACAATAAGCTTCTGAAAAATATTGTGGATAAAATAAAGCTTCAGCTAGCACGTAAGACAAATGAAATTCTGCAGTATGAAGATAGTGAAATTCGTAAAGCTTTGATTCGCCTGTTTCAAGGATCACTGGGTTGACAATTTAAGATGGCAAAGAAGAAACGACTATTTAGCGGGATGGGCTATCGCGATGTGCAGCACTCCAACAGCACTCGTAGGCGTCTCCTATCAAAAGCCAATCAATCCTGGTTGAAGCGTAGTAACTATCGTAACGTAGGCTGGGAAAACGTAATTCGTCTGTATCAAAAGATCAACGACTTGATAGAGGATTCAGACGACGACTTGACATTGGAAGAGCTTTTCTTAGAAGCCGATAGAATAGGTGAAAAATATCAGAGCCCTGAAGAAATACGAGACTTTAATCGACAGCTGTCGAATGAGGTCAGCGAAATCAGCGGCTTAGTGGACAAGCAGTTTCCTGAGGATAAAGTCGAGTTCATTGACTTTAGCAAACGCAATTGAGCCATCTATATCTAGTGAAGCAGGTGCTGTATAAATCGTAAGGAAAATCAAGGCGTGGATAATAGTCAAGGTGAGGAGTTAGCCGATCTTTTCCGGCTGGCAAACAGGATTGGTAACAAGCGCTACCATAAACTGACACCTCAGGATTTAGAAGACTACAGAAAGTTTGACATGTGGCGCTATATCAACGGCGACGGCGAATGTGGAACGACCCAAGAGAGTAAGCAATGGGTGCAAGATAATTCAGAGTTTCACTGTCCTGCCTGTGGCATGCGTTATAGCGATCGCGAGGGTCGGACCATTGACCATAAACTTCCCCGCGCTCAATATCCTTGGTTGTCCTTAGATTTTAAAAATCTGTGGGTAATCTGTAGGATATGCAACCAAGAAAAGGGTGAAATGCATTGGTATGAGTACGAACACTATATATATATCAATCACCTCAGGCGGTACGAGGATATTCGATTTGCTCGGCCCAACCAGCTTCTCAAGGCGCTGGGAAAATAGAACAGTATGCTTACAGAATAGCTTCAACGTCAGGTTTGATTCGAAGGAAAATCTACTCAGCAGCAAGACCGTCTAATACCGTCTTGCCAATCGCCTTTCCACTTTCTTGTAGTTCATGCGCATTGCGTAGATTCGCCACATTCAAAGCACCGCCATCATTATTAGCGGTTGAGATCAGCGTACCGCTATCAAGCAGATCCGCCACCTTGTTCAATAGCTTGTGCTGCTCATCCATATCCTCTGTCTGGAACATAGAGCGGGTAAACATAAACTCCCAACTCAAAGAGAGCGCTTTGGTCTTGAGTGACCCAACATCGAGCGATGCTGGGTCATCAATCAAGGTAATATGGCCGCGCGGTTTGATCAGCTCCCGAATAGACGCAAAATGCTGATTCGTATGGGTAAGAGAGGCCACATATCGCGGTGAAACACCCAACGCCTTCATCTCCTCATCGAGCGGATTGCGATGATTGATAACATGATCCGCGCCCATCTTTTCGACCCAAGCGCGCGTATCATCCCGCGACGCCGATGCGATCACGCTTAGACCTGTGAGCGTCTTCGCCAGCTGGATCAAAATAGACCCCACGCCACCCGCGCCGCCAACCACAAGCAGTGCTTCACCTGCGCCGTCACCCTCGTTTAGCTTAAAGCTATCGAACAGGATTTCCCAGGCCGTAATAGTAGTCAGTGGCATTCCTGCGGCTTCAGCGAAACCAAGAGAGGTGGGCTTACGACCGACAATCCGCTCATCAACGACGTGAAGCGCGGCGTTGGTGCCAGGCCGGGTTATATCGCCTGCGTAGAACACCTCATCGCCGGGCCGGAACCGCGTGGTTTCTGAACCAGCCTCTTTGACAACGCCAGCTGCATCGAAGCCAAGAATGCGAGGCCCGCTTTCCGGCTGCACAGCGACGCGGACTTTGACATCGACCGGATTGACCGAAATACCGCGGACTTTCACAAGCAGATCGTTCGGGCCAAGTTGCGGTATGTCCGCCTCAAATTCAACTAGGGCGTTTGCCGCTGAAATTGGACCTGCATCCGTATAACCAATCGCTTTCATCGTTTTTATCTCCGTCGTAAGGGCGTTACCAGCATAATAATCATTCACATGAAAAAGATAATCATGCTTGCTACGAAATGATAATTCGGATATTTTTGATAAATGGATATTTTGTCGCTTCGCCTATTCCTGAGAATTGCAGAAC
>JBARYO010000541.1:0-2710 GCA_049647905.1 Elainellaceae cyanobacterium
CTGTTATGGTGGTGAGTATGATAGGCAGCAGCATTATCGGCGCGATAAAGCGATGGGTTTGGCGGACGTTTTTGACAGTGATCATAGGTCAAGATCTACGATAAAAGAATGTTCTTAGCTTGGCAGGGTAATGTGACGAAGCTGTGTCAGATCAATATCAACCTAGACAGGCTAGCGATGACTTACTTAACTACAGCGCGGCGGTTGAGTCTTCGTAGGCGAAGGCTTTGATAGATCACGAGACTAGCTATAACGCAAAGGAATAGGATGCTAGTGTCCGTTGTGCCCAGCCCCAGTCCCCCATTCTTAGCCGATTGAGACAGCAAGTCTCCTGTGGAGGCTCCTAGCGGGCGCGTCAGAATGTAGGCAAGCCAGAACGCTAAGACGCCGTTGAGATGTAGGTAGTAGTAGGCAACCGCAACTAGACCAATCAATGCTGCAAAGATAACTAAAGCCTGCGCGTAACCTAAACCACTGCCTTCAGCCAGCAAGTCGCCCGCCGCTGTTCCCAGGGCAAAGGTCATCAAAATGGCAACCCAGTAGTATGCTTCGCGCCTTGCTGTATTGATAGAGTGCATTGCCAGGGTCTTTTCATTCGCGTACCAAATGGCAAATACAACGGCTAGGCCAATGCTAAAGGCAACGGTGGTTGTAACCAGGCTAACGCCAAATTCATCTACCAATCTGTCGGTGATCAAGGTGCCAACAATGCTAATTAAAACCACGACCGACCAGTAACTCGCGGGAATATATCGCTTGAGCCTAAACTGATTGGCGAGAACCACCAGCAAAAGGGCTCCCATGATGTAAGACGTGACGGCCAAGCCAAAATTTAGCGTAAAGGCTAAGTAATCAGCGGCGGTTTCACCGACGGTGGTGGCGAGGACTTTGATAATCCAGAAAACGGCGGTTACTTCTGGAACTCTATTTAACATTGAGGCTTCAGAGCTGTTCGGGGCTAGCCTTTCCGAATTCATACATTTTCTCCCAAGATGACAAATCGCTACTTCCAACCCTAGAGGGGGTCTATGGCAAATCTGTGTCAGAGGTATGGCAATCTAGCCGCCGGTATCTCATCGGTATTTCAAGTAGCGCGATCGCCTTCCATACCCGGTGTTCAAACACGGTTCGGCTCCCAGCTAGCCCAAAGTTTAGGGGGCGATCGTCAATCAACCGTCAATATCATTTAAAAGCAGCTTCGGATCTTATCGATTGCTTGACTGTTGTTTCCTAGAGTGAAGTTAACTTCCCTAGAGAAGCATTATTTTCGACATAGAGGCTATTTCGATGAAAAAATCACTCACGATAATTGCTCTCGGCATTCTGAGCACTTTGGGCGTTGCCGGTTTAATTCGCATTGCAGACGCTCAAAGCCAGCGCCCTGAAGCAACCCCTTCGGAGGCGATCGCCCAGTCACCGGAAATGGATGACGACGACGATGGAGAGATGGATGACGACGATGATATGGAGGAGATAGACGAGGCTCAGTTTCAAAGCCTTGCCAAAATCACGCCCCAGCAGGCCCAACAGATTGCTGAAGAGGCGCAGGGCGCGACGGCTCGCGACGTTGAGCTAGAGGTAGAAGACGGTAGCCTGGTGTACGAGGTCGAGTTTGATACTGTTGAAGTTTTGGTCGATGCAGGCAATGGGCAGATCCTTCAAACTGAGCTTGAAGGCGAGGAAGAGGACGACGCTGATGAGGCTCCTGTTCAAGGGAGCATTCAAGTCCCGCAATAGAGGGCGACGACGGTCAGCGTTTCTCCGCAATGGGAAGCTGCACCCTAAAGCAGCTTCCCTTGTCAATTTGGCTGGTGACGGTGAGGGTGCCGCCGTGGTGCTGCACAATCACCTGCGCGATCGCTAGCCCCAGTCCCGAGCCGCCCTGGTCGTGGCTGCGGGCCGCATCGGCCCGCCAGAACCGTTCAAACACCTTTGGCAAATGCTCAGGGGCAATGCCGATCCCCGTATCCTGCACCGTGATATGAATCTGCGAATGGACCGGCTGGGCAGTTGCCAAAACCTGTCCTCCTTCGGGGGTATACTGCAGCGCATTTTGAATTAGGTTGGTCAGGGCACGGGTAATTTGATCGGCATCACCCCAGATTGTCAAATCAGGCGCAACATCATGGTTCAACGCGATCGCCTGAATCTGGGCTTGAGGCTGGTATAGCGCAACTAAATTCTTGAGCAGCGTAGAAATATCCATAGGCTGGCGATCTAGACCCGGTTGGCGATCGCCCTTAGTCAGGCGATCGCTGCGAGCTAGCAGCAGCAGGTCTTCAGTTAGCTTGGTCATTTGGGTCGTCGCGCTGGCGATCGCCAAAAGCATGTCGCGATCATCTTTCCAAAGCTCTTCTGGGTATTTCAGCGCCACTTCCACGTTGCTCAAAATTACCATCAGCGGACTACGCAGCTCGTGGGAGGCATCAGCGGTGAACTGTTTCAGCCGCTGAAAGCTAGCTTCAATCGCTAACATCGCCTGATGGTTCATCCACAAGACGCCCACGCCGCTAATTCCTAGGCTGACCAAAACCCCCATCACTAACCCCCGGTCGAGCTGTGTCAACGTATCGTCTATCTGCGATCGCGACTGACTCACCCGCACATAGCCAATCTGCGTCCCGCTATCGCTGTCAATCAAGGGCAGCGTCGATGCCTGACAGGTTAAGAGAATAGACCAGTAGTCAAGGGGTGCAAAAACGGTGTAGGA
>JBARYO010000542.1:0-1632 GCA_049647905.1 Elainellaceae cyanobacterium
TGCCACCAAAGCGGTCTTCAACCCCCAAGAATACGAAGCAGCCCGCATGTTCTCCGACTTCCTGGGGGATGAAGAAATCCAGCACAAGCAAAAATCGCGGAATCGCGGTGGGGGTAAGAGCAGCACCACCATCTCTGACCAGGAGCGCACCCGCAAGCTATTTGAACCCAGCCAGTTTCTGCGCCTGCCGCCGGGCAAATGCATCTTGATCAATCCCGGTTTTACCTCCCGAGGGGAAGCCGCCATTCCCATCCAGCAGGCGATCAAGATTCCCAAGGCCGATGTTCAGGCCAGCGAAGGTAGCGAAGCTCTGTGGGCCAAAATCCACGCTCGCTTGGTGCGCCGCAGCCCTCAGCGGATGCCCACTGCCGCTGATTTAGAAAAGCGGCGACAGATGGTGGAAGCGATGCTGCCGGAGCCCCAGGCCCCGGTCAACTCGGCCTACCCCGACCCCGCTGGCCTAATCGATAAATACAGCAGTTTGCTCTAGGAGAAACCCCGATGACAACAACGATTCAATCCCCTGATCTCATGCTGGCGCAGACCCTGCGGGCGAAGCTGCCTGTGGATACGGTCACCGCCCTGCTGGCTTACCCCAACATCGCCGCTGATCTGGCGCTGGTGCTAGATCAGCCGCCCTTAGGCGCTGACTATGTGCCCCGCGAGATTGAGTTGCTGTACGACGATGTGACGGTGTTTCACTGGCGGGATGGCCGGATTCAGGCCCAGTGCGCCGATGTGGATATTGACTACACACCAACCCTGGTGGAGTGGCTGATCGATGGCGACACCGCCTACTTTTCGGTTCAAGGGCTGGAGGTGATTAACCGCATCAAAATCATGCCCCTGATGGAGTTAGAAGGACTAGACCCCCTAAAGGAGGAACCATGCAAGCCGTAGTAAACCCTGGCGAAGCGAAACAAATCGAGCAGGACTATGCTCACACCACCCTGGCCTCTAGCGAAATGGCAGCGGCCACGGCTCAATCAACCGCCGAGGCTGTACAGGCCTTTATCCAGATGCTGCGCGAGCGGCTCCAGGCGGCTCGACAGAAGGAGCAAGACCCGGAAACTGAAGCACAGGACGCTCAGTCTGAGGATGCTGTAGATTTGCCCCAAGCCGTCGCTGAGCCCATCGAAATTAAGATGGGCCGTGAGATTGTCTACCGCGAGGGCTATGCCGATAAAGACCCCGTTAACAAGCTCAATGCCAACACGCTGAAGCTGCTCCAGGCGGCGGTAGATGCGCCTCCGCAGGCGGGCGCTGAAGCGACCACTGGAGCCAAAGGGACGATCAACATCAAGGCCGGAGATGAACTGGTTTATCGGATGAGCAAGGGGGCAGTTGAGACCAACCGACTAGAGCCTGATCCAGTTGGTCAGGCGGAAGTGTCTTTCCCTGATGTCGTTCGGGAGGAGGCATCAGCAGAAGCTCCCAAGCTGGCTGATGAGATTGTGGCCCCTATCCCACCGCCTTTGTCCCCGGTCAAGGCAGAGACAGAACCCGAGGTTTCCACAGCCAAGGACATTCCGGCCCTTGCGACGGCTGTTGTGCCAGAGCAACAACCATCTGCAAGTCAGCCTGTACCCACCCGAGTTGCAGCTCAGCCCCTGGCCATGGCCTCCCCCAAGG
>JBARYO010000543.1:0-2429 GCA_049647905.1 Elainellaceae cyanobacterium
TCTTCAAACATCAAAACGATATTGCGGTTGTCACTAGTCTTCAGCGTGTGGATTCCTTCGCTGTCGGTACCAGCGTTAAACAACAGCACATATATACTCATAGCCTAGTAGCCCTCAACACCTATGTCACCATATTACTGGCGTTCAGGACGGTGGTCAGTAGCCTCACGGGTTAAATACGCAGGGCCTGCTGGGGCGTCGGCTCAACAACATCAGTGCTGAGCTGTTGATCTGACAAGGCGTTGCGGAACTTGTCGATACTGCCCACAGTGCTCAGCAGCGCGTCGAGCACGCCGCTGTAGGTGATGTCTCCCCCGACAGCCGTGGGCAAAAAGAGCCGGGGCTGCAGCGCCTTTGCTAGGGTCAGGGCGGTTTTGTCGCCCTGAATAATCGCCCCGGCAACCGGCAATTCTAGGTTGGCGATAGGGCTAATTACGATGTCAACCGGTCCATAAGTGGCAATATCAGAGGGGGGAAAGCCATGGGGTTCATAGTAGAGGGTTGTGCGGGGCGCGGCGTCATGGGGCAGCGCTGTGAGAATGTAGCCGTTCTCGGGGGTGATGCCGACGGGGGCTCCCGGAAAGGCCCGCACCTCTAGGCGATCGCTGGTGTAGGTTTCGCCTGGGGCGATCGCCGTCACGGTCTTGTAGCCTAATGCCTTGGCCGTTTTAGTCGCATTGGGGGAGCCCACAACCGGAATTTGATGGTCGAGCTGCTGCAATGTGGGCTTATGCGTATGGTCTGGGAGCCCTTGGGAGAGCAAAATTAGGTCAATGTTGTCCGGCAGCGCATTGATGGGTATGGTGTGGTCACCCTTGAACAGCCAGGGCATATTGCCAAACACCAGGGAATCCACCAGCCAGGGATCGATGAGGATACGGTAGTTGCCCAGATCCCATAGCCAACTGTTAGCGCCGTAGTAAATTAAATGCATAAGCCAACTGAATGGGTAACGTGACGTCGTTAACCTGCTCCACCCTACCAGTGTAAGAGTAGTCCACTCAAATAAACATCCACTAAGCTATAGAGGTTAGTCATTCTAGCTGTACGTCTCATGACGACCCCTCTTCAGTTAAGCGAATCGCTAAAAACGCTGTTCAAAGATACCGCTGAGCAGCTCAAAGGCACCGAGCGTCGCCAATTCATGGCAAAAGTAGTGCGCGAGCTTGGTCCCGGTGGCCAGCGACAAGCAGAGCAAGAATTGGGCTGGAATCGTGGCACGGTTCGTAAAGGGACAAGGGAATTAGAGAGCGGGCCCATCCGCGATGCCTTTGACCAACGAGGTCGTAAGCCAGTCGAAGAGCGTCTACCCAACTTATTGAAGGATATCCGCGCGATTGCAGAGCCGCAGACGCAGGCGGACCCCACCTTGGCGAGTTCACGGCTGTATACCCGCATCAGTGCAGCAGAAGTACGTCGTCAGCTCATCGCTCAGAAGGGGTACCGCGATGAGGAGCTGCCAAGCGCTGAAGTGGTTCGGCAGCGGCTGAATCAGCTGGGTTACCGACTCAGAAGGGTACTCAAAACAAAGCCTCAAAAGACGATTGCCCAGAGCGAGGCGATTTTTGCCGAAGTGACGCGGGCGAACCAGGCTGCCGATGCAGATGAGCATACCTTGCGCTTGTCTATTGATGCTAAAGCCACCGTCAACATTGGGGAGTACGACCGGGGGGGGAAACTCGTGTGAGCACTCACGCAAATGACCACGATTTTCAGCCCACAAGCACCGTTACCCCGTTCGGGATCTTCTTGCCACAGTACAACGACCTCTCGCTGTCCTTTGTCACCTCCAAAGTGACGGCAGATTGTATCGTTGACCTACTTGAGCAGTGGTGGCAGCGAAACAAAGCCCGCTTCTGCCACATTCGTCGCTGGGTGATCAATGCTGATAACGGCCCAGAAAACCACTCCAGGCGGACCCAGTTCATCCAACGCCTAGTCCTGCTTGCTGAGCGAGAGAACATCACGATTCAACTGGCATACTATCCGCCCTATCACAGCAAGTACAACCCAGTGGAACGTACCTTTGGCTGGTTGGAGCAGCATTGGCGGGGGTGCTTGCTTGATAGCGTTGAGACCGTGGTGCGCTTTGCCCAAAGCCTGAGGTTTAAGGGACAACAGCCCGCAGTGAATCTTGTCACTCAGCCTTACCACAGCGGGGTTAAGCTCACCCAAAAAGCGATGGCACAGCTTGAACAGCGCGTGAACCGTCTGCCTGGTTTAGAAAAGTGGTTTGTCGAGATTCCTCCTCTCTCCGCCTGAGTTGGGATATCTTTTTTGCTGCAGTACTCTAAAAGGATTTAATCGCCCATGACGATTGTGGTCTTTGGCAGCATCAACATGGACTTTGTCGCCCAGGTGCCACGGCTCCCGAAGACTGGGGAAACGGTGCTAGGGCACCGTTTTTTTACCGTGGCTGGGGGCAAAGG
>JBARYO010000544.1:0-5834 GCA_049647905.1 Elainellaceae cyanobacterium
CGCCTGGAGTACATGTTACCCGGTCATCCCACCTCCCAAAAACGTCGCGGATGTCCGGTCGGCGGGGGACTCCAACACAACCCACAAAATGGAGTCCCTCATGACAACTCAATATCCTTCGCTGCCCTGCGGGGCGGCACAGCTCGCAGCGCCTCAAAACCCTGCTGCGGACCAGTCCGCGCTGCGGCTAGACTCCCCTATGGAAGCGGATCCCGCTATCCCCACGCTAATTGAGCCATCCCCAGCGCCAGGGTGTGAGCATCTACGGCACATCATCATCGGCTCCCCCGACGGCGTACGCCACACCATCAACCGGCTTCACCTGCTGCAGTACGTCGAGTGGCGACTGTGGACACCCCTAATCGCCATCGGAGAGCAGGGCATCCATATCACCCCCGCCCAAGGGCAAGTGCTCAGCTACCTCGTGCAGCAGCGCCCCATCCAATAGTTGCCCCAACGCGATCGCCCGTTCAAAGCGTAGGGTGCGTTATTCAACGCACCCCGCAGGACATCGTGGATTTGCTAGTCGGTTTTTTCCAAGTGCGGATCGCCATACCATTTTTGAAGAGAATATGAGGATGCGATTTGCCAGAATTGTCTTTATCAGCGTCCATCATGCCCTCCACCATCTGGAAACGATTGATGAGCTGCATGACAGTGGGAGTACTGGCATCCCTCACAACATTGACACCTATGGATGCAACAGTGTGGTCCTTCTCTCTAGCTGCACCACCCTGCTTAATGTACGAACCAGCAACATCTCCGTCTATGTAGATTTCAAATCGTCCCATCCATTCATGCTTTTTGGAGAAGCTGCCCAAAGGGTCGCGCAGCGTACTACTAGCAACCTTTAAAGGACTATCCTCAAATGTTTCTGCCGTGACAGCAAGCGTAGCAACGTTTGTACCTTCAGACAGAGATTGGGAAATATTGATAGTTTCACCGGCCCTAAGCGCAAAGTGACGCTCATTGACAGTGACATAAGCTGAGCCGAGAGCTTCCAGAAGTTTTATTTGAACGAGACTCGTATCCTTTACAGAGATAATGCTATTTGCCATGCTGTTTCACAAGTAAAAGCGGTATTGCTAATCTCGGTCCTGCTACACGGCAGTCTCTCTTGTTAAGGGAGTTGCTGATAGCCTAAAGGCTAATCTATCAAATGTTTCTTTAGAGCGCATTTGGCAGGCGAGCAGACCCTAGAAAGCTTCACAATCAGAGTGCCACCATTAAGTAAAGGTATCTCACCGTAGGCATTTTACGCAGCGTAGGGTACGTAGCACCTTGGCGATCGCTACGGGTGATCACACAGCGCAAACAAAAAAGTGGTGCGTCGAATACGCACCACGCAAGATTACGAATGGTCTTTTGAGCAAGACGCTAGCGTCGCGACGCACTCTGGCAATCGCACAATGCAAAAGCGTCATCCATAGGACGCACAATCGATACACAGGCGATCGCCTGTTAAAACGTAAGGTGCGTCGGGTGACGCACCCTACGGGGTTACGATTGGCTGCTCAAATAAGCCGCGATCGCCTCGGAAGCCAGCTCCGTCATGGGTTTCCCCTGCTCTGTAGCCAAGGCTTTGAGCTGCTGGTAGAGGTCATCTGCAACGCCGATGCGGTGCTTGGTACGGCTTGCCCGACTGCCGCCCGACTCCATCGCGCCAGAGCCCATCTTATAAATGGCCGTAAATTCGTGCAGCGCGTCAAACCCGATCCGATGGCAAAAGTCACCAAACCCTTCTCCATCGTTGCGCTTGCGCTTGAAGAGCACAAACAGGGGCTCAAAGGTTTTCTCCAGGTCAGACTCATGCATGCGATTTATGAACGGTTCCGACAGCCGGTTCTGGTTGGCGTCAGCCCCCAGCCACAGCTGATAAGAGCCCGGCGCTTGGCCCACAAAGCCAATCTCTCCCAAGTAGGGGCGAGCGCAGCCGTTGGGGCAACCCGTCATGCGAATGACCAAATGCTGATCGTCAAGGCCCAGGCTGTTGAGCAGAGTGCGCATGCGGTCTAGCATTGAGGGCAAAATGCGCTCTGATTCCGTCACCGCCAGACCGCAGGTGGGCAGAGCAGGGCAGGCCATGGAATAGCGCACCAGCGGATCGATTTCCGTTTCTCGCTTGATGCCATGGTCCGCGATGATGGCGTCAATGGCGTCCTTCCACTCGGGGTTGATATCGTACAGCACGATATTGTGGTTGGCCGTCAGCCGCATGGGGATTTCGTACTGACGGGCAATCTCCCGTAGGGCCGTCTTGAGCTGCAGCGTCTCCGTATCCTGGATGCGGCCATTTTCGATGGAGATGCCGAGAAACAGCTTGCCGTCTCCCTGCTCATCCCATCCGAGGTAGTCTCGGTACTCAAAGGAGGGCAGCGGCTTAAAGGGGTGCAGTGGCTTGTCGAAGTAGGTTTTAAGCTGCTCCCGGAACCGGTCGACGCCCCAATCGTTGATCAGGTATTTCATCCGAGAGAGGCGGCGGTTGGAGCGGTTACCATAGTCTCGCTGGGTGGCGACAATGGCCTTCAGCACGTCATAGACGTCGGCTTTATCCACATAGCCGATGGGGTCTGCGAGGCGGGCAAAGGTTTCTTCTTTGTTGTGGGTACGGCCCAGACCACCCCCCGCCAGAACGTTAAAGCCCTGAAGCTCGCCTTGCTCATCGGTCATCACCACCAGAGAGACATCCTGGGAGTACAGGTCGATGGAGTTGTCCCCCGGCACGGTGACACTGCACTTGAACTTGCGGGGCATGTAGTGGGTGCCGTAGATAGGCTCCGAGTGGCCCTCAAAGATGCTGCCGTTGATGTTGCGCATCCGCGCCGCCACCACATCGGGGTGCTCCTCTGCGGTGATCGCCTTTTCGCCATCCAGCCAGATGTCGTAGTACGCACCACCCTGGGGGGTCAGCAGGTCAGCAATATTATCGGCGTACTCGCGGGCGTAGACATATTCTGGCTTGTCTTTGTAAGGCGCTGGCGGAGCCATGACGTTGCGGTTGAGATCGCCGCAGGCCCCAAGGGTGGAACCCATATTGTTGACGATCGCCGCGATCGCCGTCTTCAGGTTCTTCTTCAGAATGCCGTGGATCTGGATGCCCTGGCGGGTGGTGACCCGCAGGGTGCCGTTGCCAAGCTCGTCTGAAAGCTTGTCAATAGCCAGGTACAGCGCCGCTGGTAGGTAGCCGCCAGGGTTGCGGGTCCGCAGCATAAACTGGTAATCCTTTTCCTGGCCCTTGACTCGATTGTCCCGGTTATCTTGCTGGTAGGAGCCATGGAACTTAAGGATCTGAATAGCATCTTCAGTAAAGTGGGTCGTGTCCTGAAGAAGTTCGGTGGCGACAGGCTCACGCAGGCCGTTGCTGCGCTCTTTGATGCCTTCAACACGCGAGGTACGTTTCGTTTCGGGAGTTGGCGTCGTAACCATGGATGTTGTCGGTAGATTAAGTCGTTTTGCTTGCGGGCCGTCTGACCGAAATCAGCGGTAAACGAGTAAGTCTATTTACTCCTTCTGGATCCAGTTTAGATCCAGCTGCAGCTATAAGACTAGATCATCTCCCGGTAACTTGGTGGGAATTGTGGTGAATTTTAACTGTATCAACAGGTCATGGGTTTCTACAGCACATCAGGCTCCTCTAAATCGGGTTGAAGATGCTGGGCTGCGGTCAGCGCATCGACGAACTGCCGTGCGGTTCGCCCTGATCGCCCGTTGTGGCGTGTGGCCCACTGCAGCGCTTTACGCTCTAAATCTTCGGCGGCAATGTCGAGCTGCGCTTGACGGGCTAAGTGACGCACAATGTCCAGATAGGCGGTCTGGTCCGCTGGCTCAAAGGTGAGGGTGAGGCCAAAGCGATCGCTAAAGGACAGCTTTTCCTGCACCGTGTCCCACTGGTGAATTTCCCCCGCGTCTTTGGGCCGGGGGCGATCCTCGTGGAATTCGCGAATCAGGTGGCGGCGGTTGGAGGTGGCGTACACCACCACATTGGCGGGACGGGCAATGACGCCGCCCTCTAGTACCACTTTTAATGCCTTAAACGCTTCGTCGTCTTCTTCGAAGGACAGATCGTCCACAAACAAAATGAATCTTTGGGGCAGATGCCGGATCTGCTCTACAATCTGCGGCAGCTGTCGCAGCTCATCTTTTGGCACTTCAATCAGCCGCAGGCCGCGATCGCCATACTCATTGAGCAGGGCTTTCACTAGAGAGGATTTCCCCGATCCGCGACTGCCGTAGAGCAGTACGTTGAGGGCAGGGTAGCCTGAGAGCAGGGCTTCTGTGTTGCGCAACAGCTGCTGCCGGGGATGGCTGTAGCCCGTCAGGTTGTCAAGGGTGATGGGATCGGGGGTGGTGATGCCGGTGAGCTGGCCCTGCTGCCAGGTAAAGGCGCGATAGCGGGCGAACTGACCGACGCCATGTTGGCGATGGTGGTCTGCAATATCGGAGATGAGGGTTGACCAATGGTCGGGCGTCTCGGCGGTCTGGCTGAGACGAGTTGCCAGGGGAAACTGGGGCAAGGCGTCATCCTCTAAGGCCGATAGGGGGATGGTGCCACGGACTACATCTAGCTTGATTTCCTGACCTAAGCGATCGCCTTCTTGGTAAATCTGCTGCAAAATGTCTAGATCATGGGCTGCGGCAGCTTTGAGCCCGCCATTGATCTGCTGCCGCTGGGCTGCTTGGGTGAAGGGGTTGTCGGCATAGAGAATTTGGGTGATGAGATGGCTGTGCCAGCTGTGGCCAGAGGCGGCGAGGGCAGCAAAACACTGGCTGTAAGCTTGCAGCACTTCAAGGGTGGGAACCCGCCGCGCCGTCTGGTTAAGCAGGTGGCACCAGGCTCGCCCAACGGGGTTGTTTAGGGTGTCGGGATAAAGCAACAGAGACGCGGTTTGGTTGACGAGGCGGCTGGCGTCGAGGCTAGCGCTAGATTCAGCGGGCATGGCGTTGTGGGTTGGGGCGCGATTTTAGCTGTCCTTTATGGTAGCGAAGAACCGCTGTCCTAATAATTGATCAAATACTTGGGGGTGGCATTGAACAGATGTCGCCAAACGTAACGAGGGACTAGACGCCGCCCACAAAGTCCGCTAGCGTTGAGAGCAGCCAACCGGAATGCGAGGGAATGCAATGACGGTAGAAACAATAGCAGCGATCGCCTATGGCATACTCGCCATCGTGGGGGGTGTCATGGGGTATAAGGCAGCGGGTAGCCGTCCCTCACTGATATCGGGCGTGGTCAGCGGTGTCCTTCTGGTTATTGGGGGTTTGCTGGAGCTAGCCGGAAATCCCTGGGGACAAATTTTGGTGGCGATCGTCGCGGCGGTGTTGGTTGTGGTATTCGCGGTGCGGCTGGCGAAGACGCGTAAGTTTATGCCTGCTGGGTTGATGCTGGCGGCAGGAATTGTGGTGCTGATCATCATGGCGACCTAATGATTGCGATGGCTACGCTGCTACTAAATGGCCATCGTAGGCGTATTGGAAAAACGTTAGCGCACTGGTGGTGATCGCCTTTCATAGCGGCTTTTTACCAAAATCA
This sequence comes from Elainellaceae cyanobacterium, assembly GCA_049647905.1. GTDB lineage: Bacteria > Cyanobacteriota > Cyanobacteriia > CAKZMO01 > CAKZMO01 > JBCCAG01. Next base: position 5,531 of record JBARYO010000544.1, read on the forward strand.
TGGCGCGGGAAAGCCTCGCCGTTCACGGCGGGGATGCGCCTTGCGCCTAGCTTCCGCTCCCCATTGGCCGGTATAATTGTACTCCTGCCAACTGCCAGAGTGCTGTGCTAACACTGAAGTTCAAGCTGTACGAGCATAAGCGAAACCGATACCTCAAGCGGACTATCAACGCCGCTGGCTGTATCTACAATCACGCTATTGCCTTGCACAAGCGCTACTACAGAATGTGGGGCAAACACCTGAGCTGTCCTCGGCTTCAGAAGCACCTAGCCAAGCTCCGCAAACGCAAGTCGTTCTGGCAGTT
>JBARYO010000545.1:0-4179 GCA_049647905.1 Elainellaceae cyanobacterium
GCTGATCTGATTGCGTTTCGGGGTCCAAATGACAGGGCGGACGCTGTACAAGCATTGACTCTTGGAGAGATCGATGCCTTTGTTGGGGATGATGTTTTGTCCTACGCTGAGCTGGTGCGTGAGGGCCGAGATGTCGACAACTTTGCCCTAGTGCCAGAGATACCCCTGTTCTGCGAATTTTACGGGTTTGTTTTGCCCAATGACGATCCTGCATGGAAAGACTCGGTGAATGCATTTCTGGCATCGGATGCGGAAAATACTGTGTTTGGCGACTGGTTTTCGACGGTATATCCGCTTGCCCTGGAGGTGACGGATTATTGTCTCAACCAGCGCTGATGTTAGACGCAGTCGACTAAGCGCCACTTCTGCCTGAGCTACGTATCGCAGTCGATGTTCCAATCTGCTAGCTTCAGTGGGTGATAGGCACGACGCTCGCAGGCTCATAACTTGCGCACCTATTGCATTATCCTAAGCAACTGGGTGCAATATATTCTGGATAGGTCAGCCTGGGGTTCTTTGTCTGACCTCAGACCGGGTTCAAATATGGGGACATGGGCCACAGTAGGGCAGGTAACGGACGAGAGAATGAGCACCGGTAGAATTTCTTTCAGGCTTGAACGCTTTTGGGGATGGCTGCAACATCAGCCTAAAATCATGCTGGTGGGATTAATTCTCTTGGGCTGTTTCGTCAGCGGCATTGCTTTAGAGCTGGTGGCCGATTACTATCGGTCGGCTTTTGAGGTTCAGCCCTGGGATCCAGCATCAGGATTGTATGTGGCGCTTTTGTTTGGTTTAGGTTTGCGCTATTTCCCGATTGTGTTTTTGATCACGCTGAGCGAAAACTGGCTGTGGTCTCTCGGCGGGGAAAACACGGTACCGAGTGGGATAGCAGCAGGTCTATATCTATGCGCGGGCTACTATGGCGCATCTTTTTTACTGCTGCGTCGGATCAAGATCGATCCGGGGCTACGACAGTTGCGAGACGTGCTTTGGTTTGCGGGCGTCTTCGCAGTCATATCACTGATAATGTCTAGCCTGCATGCCACCACGCTTGCTCTGATGAACAAGATGCCTTGGTCAGACTGGTTGCTAAACACCCTGCACGACTGGGCCGGAGAAATCACTGGAATTATGGTACTCGCCCCGCCGCTGTTGATTTTACTGCGATCGCTACCCTGGTCAAATCGGCACCTGACGCTGCAAGGGCCAGCGCCGATGATCACCTTCGCGCTGCTCAGTAAAAAAGAAGCTCTGGAGTGGTGTCTTATTATTGCGGCGTCACTTACATTTACCTGGCTCGCCTTTGGGGGGCTGCAGCAGCAGGCACCGTCGCTGGAGTACTCTTACTTAACGTTTGTTCCTTTGATTTGGATGGCCGCTCGGCATGGATTTGAGAAAACAACGGTGATCACGCTCTTGATCAATATTTTCGCCGTTGTGTTTGTCGGAGCCAACCTGAGCACGAACACCTTAGCGCTGCAATTTGGACTGATGACGGTGACCTTTACCGGCCTATTGCTGGGAGCCTATGTCAGAGATCGCAAAGCTGAGATTGCCCGGAGGCAAGCCCTAGAACAAGAGCTTTCTCACAGGGCGACCCACGACCCTTTGACCGGGCTATCCAATCGGGCCCGGCTGTGGGAGCACCTAGAACAGGCAATCGCCCTTGCCCGATCGGACGAAACCTATTTATTCGCCCTGCTCTTTCTTGACTTAGATCGCTTCAAAGGAATCAACGATAGCCTAGGGCATTTGATCGGCGATCGCCTGCTCGTTGCCGTCAGTAACAAGATCATTGGAACTGTTCCGGCTGAGGCGACGGTTGCCCGTTTTGGGGGAGATGAGTTTGCTGTGGTGTTGGATCGCTTGACGGGCTTCCATGAGGCGACCCACGTGGCACAGCAGCTGTGCAAAACCCTCGCGTCGTCCTATTCCCTCGAAGCATACGAAGCCTTTACCACGGTGAGTATTGGCATTGCCACCAGCGCCATCCCTCGTGAAAGGCCGGAAGAGATGCTGCGCGACGCCGACATTGCGCTCTACGAAGCTAAGCGCAGAGGCCGGGATCAGGCGGTTGTGTTTAACCGTCAGATGTATGAAGCGGTGGTGCTGCGATCGCAGCTGGAAAACGACCTACGGCAGGCCATTCGGGAGCTAGAGGATGACTGAGAACCAGCTTCGAGTCGAATATCAGCCGCATGTCTGCCTCAAGAGCGGAAAAATCAGCGGGTTCGAGGCGCTGATCCGCTGGCACCATCCACATAGGGGCCGAATTGGGCCAAACGACTTCATTCCCGTTGCCGAAGATACCGGACTGATTTTCCCGCTCGGCAACTGGGTGCTTAAAACCGCCTGCTGTCAGCTCAAGGCTTGGCAAAGCGATCATCCTGCTTTGGTGATGTCAGTTAACCTTTCGGGTAGGCAGCTCTTTCAGCCCGATATCGCTGGGCGGGTCGCTCAAATTTTAGACCAAGCGGACCTACCGCCTCAAAACTTGAGGCTAGAAATTACCGAAAGCGTTTTAATTCAGGATTTTGCAGAGGTTGCTCAAAAGCTAAAGCAGCTTAGCTTGCTGGGCGTTCAGCTCGCCGTTGATGATTTTAGTACGGGCTATTCTTCGCTAGGACGTCTGCGCAACTTCAACGTAGATATTTTGAAAATTGATCGGATTTTTATCCACGATATGGACTCATCTGAAGAAGGTATGGAGATTGTGCAGGCAATGATCGCCCTTGGGCGTGGGTTACAAATGAGAATCAACGCTGAGGGTATTGAAAACGATTGCCAGCTCGCTAACCTGCGGAAGATGGACTGCAACGAAGGACAGGGATTTTTATTTGCTGCTTCGCTAAAGCCAAAAGGCGCTGCTGATCTGCTAGGCGAAGATCGCCGTTGGTGAGCGGACAGCGCTTGCTGTGGGCTATCTGCTAGGCGCTTTATGGTTTTGGCCATTTTTGGGCAAACGATGGTGTACTTTGGAACACAATTGATGTTTAATCTATTGAGCAGGACCCGCGCAAGTTGCGACGTTCTCTCTCGCGCCAGTCTTGATACCAATAGCCCCTAAACGAACAGTCCCTGATTTTCTGAAACGATGTTGAAGCTACGCACCTATCTCATCGCTACCGCATCAGCCCTACTGGCCACCACCGGTATTAGCGCGATCGCTAAAGCCGACACGGTTAACGCCCACTGCGACTTTTACCCAGCGGGGTCCAGCGCGATTTCAAGCTCCATGGGCTGCACCTTTTCCCAGCGCCAGGGATTCATCACCATTCAAACTCAAGGCGGAGCGGTCTATGACTTCAGACCAGTTGGTGACCAGCCCGGCAACTTTGTGGATGCGGGGGGTGGTGCCGTGTATCGCCAAGCCGGGCTAGGGGATGCAGGCTTGATCTTTGACTTGGGCGAGGAGAAGCTTTACGTCTACTGGGACAATGCTGCCTTTTCTGGAGGCTACACCACACCCTACGCGAGCAGCCGCCGCAATTCGGCCACGCTGATGGCGAGCGATCCGGGAGCGCAAATCAACGTGCGCAGCGACGCCACGCTTTATTCGCGGGCGATCGCCTACGGCATACCGAACGACCGCGTTGACATTTTGGAATGCGTTCAGGATGGCGACACGACGGGTAGCGATCTCAACTGGTGCCGGGTGCGGTTTGCTGAATCTGGGGCAATCGGCTGGATTCGCAGCGACTTCATCATCTTCTCAGATGGGGGAGAGTAGGCTGACGTCGTACTCGTTCGCATTGCTCATGCCTCACTGAGACAGTAGGTATCCCCTCCCTGCTTTTTCGCTTGGTAAAGCAGCTGATCGACCTGATGCAGCAGGTCTTCGGCAGAACTATCGGGGACGGGGATCATTGTGGCAACGCCCAGGCTCACCGAGACATACTGTCTGCCAGAATTGATGTGGGGAATTTGAAGCTGTCGAATGTGTTGAAGCATGCGCTGCGCCATAGTTTCTGCCCGAGCTAAGTCCATCTCTGGCAGAACAGTGATAAATTCTTCTCCTCCTAGTCGCGCGACAAACCCTTGGGAGGGATCAACGGTATCTTGAAGACCTTGAGCAATTTGCTGGAGACATTGATCCCCCGCAATATGGCCATAGGTGTCGTTAAACGGTTTGAACTTGTCAATATCTACCAAAATCAGCGCCATTGGTCTGCTTAGGTC
>JBARYO010000546.1:0-2073 GCA_049647905.1 Elainellaceae cyanobacterium
AGTTTGATTATTGCCATTGCTTATGTCTCTGAGAGAGATGATTCCAGTATCGAACAGCTTATAACAAATTCATAATTTGAAGTCACATCAGCCGATGGGTTCGGGCAATAGGTGCCCAGTACTGGAGACGCTTTGCCCCCCAGCCCCAACCAGTTCAAAGTAGTCATGCATTAGTCATGCATTGGCCCATCGGTCTACAGGTTCTCTTAACAGATCAACGCAATAACCGACATCTCGATAGTCATAGAAGACTGTCTTAGCACCACAAGAGCGCTGAGCTTTTTCTGGACCAATCGTCGTCTACGAGCGCTTGGTACGTTCGAGAATATCCTGTGCAGTATCCCCTCTTTAAAGGTTCCGCATTAGCGGTATTGCCAACAAGGGGGGCTTAGTTGCGATCGCTGTTCTCGTCTTACGGCGCCCACATCGCGCCAATTGGGAGTCCCCGTCATCATACCCAGGACAGGCACCTAGCTGTTTTCAGCTTTAGTCTTCTCTATTACTCGTTCCCAGTACAGTAGATACGTTGCTATGACATCTGTGATTCGCCTCAAGAACAGTCTTATGTCGGAAGCCTGGAAACTTCTGGAAGCCTCAATTCTCTACTACAAGGATAATCCTGTAGGGACAGTTGCAGCGCGTGATCCTGAGGTCGAAGCGCTGAACTACGATCAGTGCTTTGTCCGCGACTTTGTTCCCTCCGCCCTAGTATTTCTCATGAATGGGCAGACGGAAATTGTGCGTGACTTTTTGATAGAGACCCTGATGCTGCAAAGCAGCGACAAGCAAATGGACCGCTTCAGCGCGGGGCAGGGGCTGATGCCAGCAAGCTTCAAAGTGGAAGCCTGGGGAGAGCACTCTCATCTCATTGCCGACTTTGGGGAGCATGCGATTGGCCGAGTGACGCCGGTTGATTCTAGCTTCTGGTGGCTAATCCTGCTGCGGGCCTATGTCCGTGCTACAGGCGATCGCGAACTAGCAGAACGCCCAGAGTTTCAAGACGGCATCATTCTCATCCTGAAGCTCTGCCTCGCAGACCGCTTCGACATGTACCCCACACTGCTAGTCCCCGATGCCTCATTTATGATCGACCGGCGCATGGGAGTAGCGGGCCATCCTTTGGAAATTCAGGTGCTATTCTATGCCGCACTCCGGGCCGCACAGGACTTGCTCATCCCTGGGGCAAAGCGCCGCGAGATCTATATGCAGGTGATTAGCCAGCGCTTAATCACCCTCAACCAATTTATCCGGGAATACTACTGGCTCGACCTCAGACGGCTCAACGATATCTACCGCTATCGAGGAGAAGAGTTTGGCACCGAAGCCGTCAACAAGTTCAATATCTATCCCGACTCTATTCCACTTTGGTTAACGGAGTGGATGCCGGAGCAGGGGGGCTACCTGGCCGGAAATCTTGGGCCAGCCCAGATCGACTTTCGCTTTTTTGCCCTGGGCAATCTCATGGCTGTGATCAGCTCTCTGGCAAGCGATCGAGAGGCCCATCTGATCATTGATACGATTGAACAGCGCTGGAGCGACCTCGTAGGCTACATGCCAATGAAAATCTGCTTTCCCGCCGTGGAAGGTGATGAGTGGCGAATCCTGACCGGCTGCGATCCGAAAAACGCGCCTTGGTCTTATCACAACGGCGGCAACTGGCCACTGCTGATGTGGATGTTAGTTGCCGCCGCCGTCAAACTAGGACGGCCCGAGATCGGCGAGCGTGCTATTACGCTGGCGGAAAAACGGCTTAGTCAAGATGAGTGGCCTGAATATTACGACGGTCGCAATGGTCGCCTCGTGGGCAAAGCATCCCGTAAGTATCAGACCTGGACGATTGCGGCATTGATTTTGTCAAAGATGCTGCTGGAAGATCCAGACCGACTTAAGTTGATCAGCTTTGATGATGATCCAGCTATCAGTCAATGGGCCTGAGGCAATCTGACCCATCTCGACTTATTCCAGCCGGCGGGTCAAGGTTCCTTCCATCATGCTGGTCAGGTAATGGCCTGACATGATGCTGCTCGACAGATGATAGCGATCGCTATCAATGCGGTGGAGGCTTTCAAACCC
>JBARYO010000547.1:0-1925 GCA_049647905.1 Elainellaceae cyanobacterium
CAGCAGTTCTCAGTTTGGCTTTGTGCCTATCGCCCGCAAATAAATTGCGGGCTAGAAAATAAAGGTACCTATTCAGGTGCAGGGATTGACAAAGGGAGACGTTGCGGTAGCGTTAGTTGATGAGCCCACCACCTGCCTCGGATATTCCAGACCTCAGCGAATTAGAGCAAGCACCGCGCTCTGTGCTGGTAGGGATTATCGTGCGGCAGCAAGAGCTGATAGAGCAGCTAGCTCGAGAGGTAGAGCGGCTCAAAGGAATCATTGATAGCGATAGCCAGAGTTCGTCGAAACCGCCGTCAAGCGACTTGGTGCGACGCAGTGAGAAACCAAAGCCAGCAGAAGAGGGGAAAGAGAATTTGCCCAAAGCCGGCAAGCGGAAAGCAGGGGGACAGCCAGGGCACCAGGGGAAAACACGCAAGGGATTTGGACGAGTAGATCGATACGAGGTGGTGCATCTAGAGCATTGCCCGAGATGCGGAAGTGGACATATCGAAAGCGTGGGACAAAGCTATCGGTGCTACCAGGTGGCGCAGCTGGTGGCCAAGCCGATAGAAGTGGTGGAATACCAGCAGTGGCGGGGATATTGCGGGGGATGTGGTAGCCATGTCGCTGCGCCCTTACCCGAGGATGTGGTGGCAGGAGAGGATTTGGGCGTGAGCTTGCAGGCGATGCTGGTGTGGCTGAGTCACTATGGCCACTTATCCTACGGCAAGCAGCAGGAATGGCTCAAAGAGCTAGGTGATATCGAGGTAGGTGTGGGGACGCTTGTGGCAACGACGCGGCGGGCTAGCCAAGCAGTAGCGGCAGCGGTGGATGACTTGCAAGCTTGGGCAAAGCAGCAGCCACAGCTGCATGTGGATGAAACAGCTTGGCTGGTGAAGGGGGTCAAAGAGTGGTTATGGACCATCAGCGGTGAAGGATTTGCGCTCCTCCATGCCGGGGATACCCGCTCGCGCAGTGAGCTGGAGCAGCTGCTGGGAAAGAGCTTTGCAGGGGTGCTCATCTCCGATGACTACAGCGTATACAACGGCTACCCGGTAGCCGCTCAGCAGAAGTGCCTAGCGCACCTATTGCGGCACTTCAAGCAAGTAGCTAAGCTAAAGCCCCCGCACCAGAAGGCATTGGCCGAAGCATTCATTGCCTTGATAAAAGAGGCCTTTGACCGCCATCGCCACTACCGCCTCGCAGGCGACAGGGCATCCTATGACCTATGGGCTGAGCAATTCAAAGTTACATTAGCCGAGGCGATCGCCGAGTGGAGGCCCAAAGCGGGCCATGCGGCTGGGCTTCTGCTCACCTCATTGGTGAGCAAGGCGCACCAGTGGTGGTACTTCCTAGACCACCCTCAGGTGCCGCCAGACAACAATTGTGCTGAGCGCTCGCTGCGGCTCGGAGTGACCAAACGCAAGGTTTCGGGCGGCTCTCGCTCGATGTCAGGCTTTGAGCACACCGCACGACTATTATCGGTGATTCAGACCTGTCGGGCTCAGGGACGCTCTGCCATAGCCTTCGTCGGGCAGGCATTGGCCAAAGCGGCAGGGGCCATCGACTTGGAGGTGTCACTCATCCCTCTCCAGCATCTACAGCCCTGTGCCGTCAACCTCTAGACCTGAATACGTACATTTTCTTATTGGTGAAAAAGGAACGGGTAAAACCGCTTATGCCGTTTTTCTAACAAATAATAGCTATAAGAATACAATTTCAAATCTTGCGTATATTCGAGAAACAGAATATAGAAAGTTTGTCTATCTCAAGCGAAATAGGCAACTTGATCTTACTGATTATGTTTCTATATGGAAAGTTATACTTCTTCTACTAGTATCAAAACACATCAGCGAGAGAAAAGTTGAGCTTGATCACATACCGCTGAGAAAGCAAATGCGCCTAAACGCAGTTATAAAAGCAGTTGATGATTACTATTATGG
>JBARYO010000548.1:0-2548 GCA_049647905.1 Elainellaceae cyanobacterium
ATGGGGGTGTGGGCCGCCGCCACTGGCATCACCCGCAACGACTATGAGCCGAACTACGCCTTTCGAGTGTCTGCCAACGACAACATCGTGGACAACTTCCTGATGCGCTACGCCAACCAGGAGAAAAATGCCTCTAAAGTGGGCCTGGTGCTGATTAATAATCCCTGGGGTGAATCCAATCAAAAGGGCTTTGAGGAATGGGCCTCAGAGTACGACGTTGAAATCGTCGGCATTGAGAAATTCAACAACGAAGACACCGACATTTCCGCCCAGCTCACGCGCCTCAAGGACGCTGGCGCGGAGACCTTGCTGCTGGTGGCCAACGCCGCCCCAGGGGCCCAGATGATGAAGTCTCTGACGCGGCTGGGGTGGGATGTGCCCGTGGTCTCCCACTGGGGGATTTCCGGCGGACGCTTCGCAGAGCTGGCCGGACAAGACGCCGCCGATAAAGTCACCTTCGTGCAGACCTACAGCTTTTATGGCGATCAAAGCCCGGTGGGTGAGCGCGTCCTGGCCGCCCTAGATGAGAACTACGGCCTGTCTGGCCCAGAAGAGATTTTGGCCCCAGTGGGTACAGCTAACTCCTACGACGCCATGAACTTAGTGGCGCTAGCGCTAGACACCGCTGGAACCACCGATGGCCCTGCTTTACGGGAGGCATTCTTTGACCTGCCCACCTACGAAGGTCTAATCAAAACCTACGACAGCCCCTTCAGCCCCGACGACCACGATGCCCTCAGCGAGGACGATTATATTCTGGTGCAGTGGGACGGCGATCAGATCGTCCCTATTGAGTCTTAAATGTGGCCACAACTCCTCTCCGGAATCGCAATCGGCAGCATGTACGGTCTTATTGCCCTAGGGTTCCAAATTACCTACGCCGTCTCCAACACCATGAACTTCTCCCAAGGCGCGTTCGTCATGGTGGGGGCGGTGCTGTGCTACAGCCTCAACATCACCTGGGGTCTACCTGCAGTGCTGGCAGTGCCCATAACCCTGCTGCTGTGCGCTGTGCTCGGCGTGGCGGTGGAGCGCTGGGCCGTGCGGCCTTTCGCCAAGGGTGGCTCTAACGCCTGGCTGCTGAGCACCATTGCCTTGGGCATCATTGCCGAGAACCTGACACTGCTCACCTTTGGCAAGGAAGTGCGGGGCTACCCTTCCCCCTTGGCAGACACCCCGATCGCAATTTTCGGCTTTGGGGTGTTTCCACTGGAGCTGCTGATTACAGTGGTGGGGCTGCTGGCGGCGATCGCCCTCCGTATCCTCTTTACCCAGACCCTCTTGGGGAAGGCGTTCCAGGCCGTGAGCGAAAACCCTGAAACCGCTCTTATTATGGGGGTGCCGGTGCTGCGGCTAGTGGCGGCCTCCTTTGGTCTTTCGACTGTGATGGCCGGGATGGCCGGGATGCTGATTGCCCCCATCGCCAACGTATCGGCCACCATGGGGACGCTGCTGGGATTAAAGGCGTTTGCCACCGCCATCATCGGCGGCCTGGGGAGTCCCTGGGGGGTGATGATAGCTGGGGTAGGTTACGGCGTGGTGGAATCGCTGGCGGCAGGGCTGCTGGGGGGCAGCTATCGGGAGATCGTGGGCTTTGCGGTAGTCATCCTGGTGCTGGCGCTGCGGCCCAACGGGCTGTTTGGTCGCGCCCAAACGGAGAAGGTGTAGCCATGGCAAGGCTCTGGGTTGGGCTATTGGCCTTTGGGGTGGCGATCGCCGCGACGCTTTTGGCCCCCAACACCTACTATCTGTTTGTCCTGGGGATGATTGGCGTCACTACGCTAGTGTCGATAGGGCTAAATATTTTGGCGGGGCTATCGGGGCAGATTTCCATCGGCCATGCGGGCTTCTTTGCCATTGGAGCCTATACCGGTAGCCTGCTAATGCTCAACGCCGGCTGGTCGTTTTGGCCTGCTCTGGCGATGGCGGCGGTGACAGCAGGCGGAACCGGCATGGCCCTTGCCGCCCCGGCCCTGCGGGTAAGCGGCCCCTACTTGGCCATGGTCACCATCGCCTTCGGCATCATCGTCGAGCGCATTTTGATTGAGTGGGTGGGGCTGACGGGGGGCTTTGGCGGCTTGACGGGCATGCCCAAACCGGGGCTGCTGGGGCTAGGAGCCTCGCTGCGGAGCACCGTGCTGCTGGTAATCGTGCTGGCATTTGCAGCGGCGCTCTCCTTCGCGCGGCTCAAGCGCCACCCCTGGGGACGGGCCATGCGGGCGGTGCGGGATGACGCGATCGCTGCCACCGCTTTAGGGCTAAACCCGCTCTACGTGAGATTAATGGCCTTTGCCCTCTCGGCAGCGCTGACGGGAATCGCCGGGGTATTCTTTGCGCCTATTGTGGGGTTTGTCAGCCCCGATAGCTTCACCTTCCACAGCTCCATTTTGTTTCTGCTGGCGGTAATTCTGGGTGGCTTAGGTACGGCGGAAGGGGCGGTGCTGGGAGCCTTAATGCTGGTGATTTTGCCCGAGCTGCTAAGCGACTTCGCCGAGTATCAGCTCTTGGTGTTTGGGCTGCTGCTGCTGTTTACTCTGCGGTTAGCCCC
>JBARYO010000549.1:0-3344 GCA_049647905.1 Elainellaceae cyanobacterium
CGAATGGCTCAACGCCATGACCGTCGGGCAAATCATCAACTACGACCCAGCCCCCCAAACCTACGCGCTACCGGCGGAACATGCCGCCTTTCTCACCCGCGCCGCCCAAGCCGATAACCTTGCTACCATCTTTCAGCACATCCCCAGCCTCGCCCTCGTCGAAGATGCGATCGTGGGCTGCTTCACAGCGGGGGGCGGCGTCCCCTATTCAGCCTTCACCCGCTTCCATACCGTGATGGCCGAAGATAGCAGCCAGAGCGTTGTCGGCGTCCTAGACGATCATATTTTGCCCACCGTGCCAGGGCTGATCGATCGGTTAGCCGCAGGCATTAGCGTCCTAGACGTGGGCTGTGGTCAGGGGCGGGCCATCAGCAAGCTGGCGCGGCTATTTCCAATGAGTCAGTTTATCGGCTATGACGTTTGCCCTGATGTGATTGCCGCCGCCACCGCCCAAGCCAGCGGACTCGCTAACCTGCGATTTCAGGTCAAGGACGCCGCCCAAATTGACGACGTAGAGCGCTACGACCTGATCACCACTTTTGATGCCATCCACGACCAGGCCCACCCTGATGTGGTGCTGCGCAATATCTACACCGCCCTACGCCGCGATGGCGGAATCTACCTCATGCAGGACATTCGCGCCTCTAGCCAGGTAGACCAAAACCTCGACCATCCCTTTGCCCCATTTCTTTACACCATCTCCTGCATGCACTGCATGACGGTGTCGCTCTCTGCTGGGGGCATGGGGTTGGGCACCATGTGGGGCCGAGGACAGGCGCTGGAGCTATTGCACGAGGCTGGCTTCGGCTCCATCGAGAGAAAAGAGCTGCCCCACGACCCGATCAACGACTACTACATCATTCGCAAGGAGGCAGCGTGATGTGTCAACTTTGCCGACTGCCGACCCGACTAAATCAGCGATCGCCTCTGGGCGCAAAGTCTCTGGGCGCAAAGTCTCTGGGCGTAAAGTCTCTGGGCGCAAAGTCTCTGGGCGTAAAGTCTCTGGGCGTAAAGTCCCGGTCTCTATCGAGCTGGGGATCGCTTCCAAGATCGTACCCAGCAGGTCGCCGCAGTGACCCGAATCCGCGTAATAACGCACAAAACTCATAGCGCGCGGTGAACCTCATCCAGAGCGCTCAAAGCCCTCCCGCTAGGGTGCCATTCTTCCAACGGCTGCGATCGAGCGTCTATCTGATTTGGACGCTGACACCATCACCGGACCCCAAAATCCACTCGAAACTGACCCAATCAGGTTCGCTCCAGTTCGACGTCTACGACCCCGTGACTCACCAACACTGCAGTCATTTCTCCGAAGAGAGCCTGCGCAGTTGGCTAGAGCAGCGCTACTACATCAGTCCGAGAGTTCGCTAGCGCCAAAATTTCTGTTTCGCTCAGTTCCAGGGGACGGAGGCACCGCTGCTGGTGTAGCGATCGCCTCTCAATTCCCCTGCCAAGTTTTCTCCCAATTCACCCACAACTACCCCCAAAGGGAACCCAAACCATGTCACTTTCAAACCTAACGACCATTGACTTTGCTTCCCTCCAGTCCATTGAAGAAAACGAGCCCAACAGCACATTCTTCACCGGTCGCCAAAACAACAGCATCGGCGACATCACCAACCGGCAGCTCGGGTTGACCGGCACCTTCAGCGAGAGCGTCTTCGCTGGCGGCATCAAAGATACAGACTTCTATCACTTCACAGTCAGCGAACCCACCCAGTTCAGCACGATTGTTGAAACCGTCGATCCAGCGTTCCAAGACATTGTCCGATTCAACTTATTTACCGATTTCAATGACGATGGTACCAACAATGACGGCGTTCCCGGCGATGCACTTCCCGATCTGCTAATTGGTAACCCGGTGCCCCAGCAAGGTAACCTCAGCTTCGACCGGCTCAGCCCCGTGAATCAGTCTGATCCTAAAAACCAGCTGGTGCCGGGGGAGTATTACTTAGCGGTATCTAACATTCGCGTCGAAGACGAGGACCAGCCGCCGATTGACTACCGCGTCAGGCTAGAAGCCCCAGCTTTAGAAACAGCCCAGCTCAACCTCACCATCGGCGAGATTGCCCCTGACCGCGATCGCGGCGGAGAAACGCCGATCCGCTTTGAGGCCGAGGTTGCGGGGCAACTGTTTGAGCGCAGCTTTGACACCGACTTTGAGCGCACCTCGCTCCCGGTGCAGCTTGACCCAACGATTCAAAAGGCGGACATCACGATTCGCGCCTTTCGGCTAAATGACAACGGCAGCGAAACCCGAATCGACCTCAACCCCAGACTGGGTGAGCAGGCGCTTGAACTGACCTACGACACCCTCTCCGGCAAGTTGTTCAAGCGGGGCACCGGCATCGAAGTCAACGAAGGTCAGGGGGTCAACGTCATTGCCCGTAACGAAACGGGTGATGCCCAGGGGGCAATATTGCCTGGCTTCATCGGTCTCAATGTCACTTACGACACCACTGCCACGTTGGGTGACCCTGCTGTCCCGGCCCCCGAGGCTCCCGCCATTGATACTCGCATTGTCGGAACGGATGGCGCGGATGTTCTAGAGGGCAACGACGGCAACAACGAGATGCTGGGCCTTAGGAAAAGCGATCGCCTCACCGGAGGCAGGGGCGATGACCGGCTGCAGGGCGCGGGTGACCCGCTGAATTCGAGTTCCGTGGGCAAAGGGGAAACTGATCGCCTCACCGGGGGCGCAGGCAAAGACACCTTTGTGCTGCACACCAACAAGGGGACAACGCGGCTCTATGACGACGGCAAAGCAGGCCGAAATGGCCGCACGGATATGGCGGTGATTGAAGACTTCAACCGCAGCCAAGACCGCATTGAGGTGTCCGGAACCCGTGACGAGTACTTCGTCAGTACGTTTACCCGACAGGGTGTTGCAAAGGGACGGGCGATTTTCCACGACACTGATGGCGACGGGCGACTCAGCAAGAGCCGCGATGAGCTCATTGCCATTACTAACCGCCTGGATAATCTAGTCTTGGATGATCTAACGTTTGTGGATACGCCGATCACCATCGGCAGCAACCGGGCTGAACGGCTTCAGGGCAGCGGGCGCGACGGCATTCTCGACGGTCGAGGCAAGCGCGATGTTATCAATGCCAAGGGCGGCGACGATATTGTGCTGGGGGGCAGCGGCAACGATGTGCTCAACGGCGGCGGCGGTGACGACCTGCTGGACGGGGGTAAAGGCAATGACACCTACCGAGGCAAAGGAGGCCGCGATACCTTTGTCATTCAGGTTGGGCAAGGCCGCGATCGCATCCTTGATTTCAAAGCGGGGGTGGATGTGATTGGTTTAGCCAAAGGGCTGGTGTTTGAAGACCTAAGCCTCC
>JBARYO010000550.1:0-1982 GCA_049647905.1 Elainellaceae cyanobacterium
GTCCAAGATGATGCACGGCAGTACCTGTTTTGGATGCAGCGGTTTAGCGAACCTGCCCTATTTCCTGGAGATTTAATTGCCGATTATTTTCAGTCTGTTACCCCGTTAGGCTATGTGGGTTTATATCGGCTTGGGACCGCTGTAGGGTTAGATCCCTTTGCGTTTAACAAACTGCTGCCGCCTGTGCTGGCGCTGGTGACAACGGCCTATCTATTTTGGCTCACCCTCGATATCTTGCCCGTGCCCTTCACTGGGTTTGTCTCCACCCTGCTGCTGAACCAGACCCTGTGGATGAAGGACGACGTCGTCTCCGCAACGCCCCGAGCCTTTGTCTATCCCCTGTTTGCTGCGTTTCTGTACTACTGGGTGCAGCACCGGGCCTACCCCAAACGATCGCCGCTTTGGTCCACCCTAGGCAGCACCCTAAAGCTACTGCTATTGGGGTTGTTTTATCCGCAGTATGTGCTGGTAGTCAGCGGGATTTTGGGGCTGCAGCTGTTATCGTTTGGGCCACATACCCAATTCCGGCGAATTGCCCTGCGGGACGCTATCTTCTGTGGGGTGGGGCTGGCGGTGGCGGTGGTGGTCATGGGGTACTACGGGCTGACGGCATCCGCCTATGGCCCTACTATCACCGCCGAGCAGGCCCGTCAGCTGCCGGAATTTTGGCCCGGTGGTCGCAATTTCTTTTTTAGCCCGAACCTCTGGTGGTTTTACTTTCTGGGCGATCGCAGTGGCTTGCTTCATGTGGGGTTGGTGCGCCCTGCGACCCTGTGTTTGGGATTGTTCCTGCCCCTGCTGCTATGGCGGCATGTCTCGCCCATCCAGCGGATGCAGCGGGGCATTCTCTGGCGCATTTGGCTGGCCGGACTGCTCTGGTTCCTAGCGGCCCACCTGCTGCTGTTCCGCCTCCATCTGCCCAGCCGCTACATGGACCACACTTGGCGATTTGTCATGGCGATCGCGGCGGCGATGGTGATTACGGCTGCCGTCGATGGGCTGCTGCGCTGCCGAATTCGTCTCGCGGCTTGGGGAGGACTGAGCTTAGTCGCCGCGCTGCTGCTGGCCTATCCAGCCTTTGTGGAAAACTTCCCCCTAACCAAATACAAAGTAGGACGGACACCGCAGATCTATCAGTTTCTCCGAGAGCAGCCTACGGATAGCCGCGTTGCCTCTCTCGCAGAGGAGGCCGACAACATTCCTGCCTTTGCTGCCCGCTCCATTATTGTTGGGCGAGAGTATGCGATTCCCTACCACCTGGGGTACTACCGCCCCTTCCGCGAGCGGGCGATCGCCCTCACCCAGGCGCAATATACGCCCCAGTTGAGCCAGCTTCAGGACACCATCTTCCAATACGAGATTGACTTCTGGCTGCTGGATCGAAAAGCCTACGACCCTGACTACCTTGAACGCAACTGGGTCAATCAATACCGTGCTGATCTTGAAGTGGCTTTGCGTCCGTTCGAGGCGGGCACCACCCCAGCCCTAGCGTTAGCGGTGCCCCGCTGTCGGATTATGGCCGAGGGAAGGCTGCAAATCATTGACGCTCGCTGTATTTTGGCGCAATCTGAGTAAATAAACGTAAATAAATGCCACATGATGTTGCTGAATTGATGCTACCAACTCATCCTGATGGGAATAGCGTTGAGTCGCTTAAGTAAGCAGTGGGTAACTGTTTGACTACACACAGAGAAGCGGAGCGATTGTCTGCGGTCCGTAATATCCCAGGCCAGTGCGTAACGACAGTGTCTTTCGACGATTTGGGATCACGGGATAATTAAGTAGAAAAGGTGAACGGGTAAGGCCATGATGCAGCAAAACGAAGCCGAGCTTCTGGAGTATCTGCTGAGGTATTACAGTTTTGAGCTAAATGGTTTCACAGTCGAGGAGTATGTGGCCCAATGGCGCGATCGCTATCCACAGCACTGGCTGCGAGCTGCCATTGTTGAAGCGCTTTACCAAGGGCGCTACAAAGTTGTATC
>JBARYO010000551.1:0-4346 GCA_049647905.1 Elainellaceae cyanobacterium
CCCCAACACTATTTACTTATGGCCAGCCACTTATAGCGATTAAGTTGTTATATCAAGTGCTGCGCTGGACTATCTCCAAGATATGAGGCAACTGTCTTTCGGTTGCCGACTGTTCGGCAGAATAGCTGACTTGGGGCTAGAGATAACGATGGTAACTAAGATGACAAATAAGTTAGGAGTCTAGTTTCCGCTATGTGGGTGAGCTTCGATCTATTCAATCTAATCTACAAGTAGCAGTGGCAACAGTGCAGCTGCCTAGCCAAAGCAGCTACCTATTACATCCGTGATATTGACTAATTTCCACAGACACAAATCATAACGAATGCGTTTGTCGAGGCTTATGCCACGAGGATAGCTAGAAACCGTGGATATAGTATATTGGTGTTGTGAATGATGAGACGACATAGTTAAAGGATTGATAAAGTCTTATAGCCTTCGTCCTGAGGAGAGGGAATCAGTCTTGTTAGGGGTAGATTCAACTTTGGGCTTAGAGGATGTTTGAAACCTGTCGGTTGAAGCAGAACTTTTGCGACTTTCCAAACACCCTCTCAGAACAAGGGGTCTAGGGCCGTTACACGTTGAGTAATTTTGCTTAGGGCGTATGTGTTTTCTGGTAGTTTCAGTATCTCAGTCGTAAAGCGCAACAACTTGGACTAGCGTTACTCCCTCAGCCGTGGTTAGCTCACAGTGCGATCGCAATTCATCCGCGTTGTGGATAGGGCTCCTTTGCTCTACCCTTGGTCATATTGTGCTGGTTTTGTGGCTCGGTGAGGCTGACTTTTACGCTGGGCAGGCAGCAGCTGACCAACCGAATCAGGTGACGCCGATTCAGCTGATTGAGCTGCCGACCGATAGCGCTGAGTCGGTGACAGCACCGGCGGCAGCAGCCCCACGTCCGGCGGCAGCAGCCACCCCATCTCCAGAATCTGTAGATGGTTTCGCCTCAGGATCTGTGTCTATCCGTGGCGATTCCTTCTCAACCGAACCATCGCCGCCAACGCCAATCATTGAGGCTCCGTCTCCCGAGGCGATCGCCCGATCTACGCAGGCTACCACCGCGCCCTCAGACCTGCCCGTAGACGATACGCCTACAGAGCGTCCAAACGAGCCACCTGCAAATCCAGAAACGCTAGCTCCTGAAACCCCTACTCCAGATGCGCCAAGCGTTCCCACTATTGCTGACGAAGACCTTATTCCCCTTGATTCTCCTCCCGTAAACGCGTCTCCGTCAGATGCTCTCACAAACGAGGACGTTCTTCCCCCTGGCAACGTTCCTTTCGACGAACGACCTACGCCTACAGCATTACCCACCGTGACGCTTCCGGGACAACCCGTTCCAGCCACCTACCGCGTCGCGATCACGTCAATTTCTCCGTTCTCGCACAATAGCGTGAATGGGTTCGATCAGCTGCCCTATGCGCTTGAAACCGAGCGGATCTTTGACGCCGATCCCCAAGCGTCTCCCTGCTTACCTGACCCAGAGAGTGCCAGACGGCTTGGGGAGACCGTAGCGATTCGGGTCCGAGTGAAGATGACTGGAGATGTGGTGCCACTGTCCGTTGTCCTGTTACCAGCAGATAGTTCTCCTAATTCATCGACTGCTCCCATGGGGGAAAGCCCTATCCAAGAGGCCGCTTCCTATGATCAACTGGCGGCTTGCCTCTTGGGAGAATGGGAATTTCAGCCCGCGCTGGAAGCCGGTGGGAGCCCTGTTGACAGTGATGATCTCGTCGTTTCGGTCCAAATTGTATCACTGCCCTAACTCCTCACTCGCGGTCGTCGATGAGGGTGCTGATGGCAATAGCGTCTGGAGATAACGGCCTCCAACAATCGCTAGAAAAGCAACATAGCCAACAGCCTGGGCTAGGTATAGCCTCTGTGTATACCCAAAGAAAGCGTGCAGCAAAATGCCCGGAAACTTTCGGTCGGGGAGAATTTGGCTGGTGTCCCACACCTGTGGACCCAGAATACAGGCTCCTGAATCAGCACAGAGGCTGGACCACTGGGGAGACACCTGGGCGATCGCCGCAGCGGCAGCATCGACATGGCGTAGGGTGCTGACAATCAACCCGGCCACAATCAGTAGCAGCAAAACTCCCAGCACTTGAAAAAATCGCTGTAGGTTGATGCGAACGCCAAATTGAAACAGCAGTACCCCAATACCAGCGGCCCCAACCAAGCCAGCGATCGCCCCCGCGACCGGTAACCAACCATCTTGAAACTGAGCGGAAATAAAAATGACGGTCTCAAACCCCTCCCTCAAAACCGTGATGGCAATCAGGCTGAAGATGCTCCATCCCCGTGACTGCTCTATAGCACGGCTCACGCTGTCCTGGATATCTGCTTTCAGGTGCTTGGCCTGCTGCGTCATCCAAATCAGCATCCAGCTCAGCAGTCCAATGGCCAGTAGACCAAAAGATGCTTCAAGCAGTTGTTTGATAACCGCAGCGTAGGGCTGTTCCGATGCCGCAAGGGTCGCGAGAGCTTGGTTAAGCACAATGCCCACGGCAATGCTCGCCGCCATGCCCGCCAGAATACCGCCATAGACCCATCGATTGAGCTGCGATCGCCCTGCCTTGCTGAGATAGGCCAAGACAATGCCGATAACGAGGGTGGCCTCTACCCCTTCTCGTAACGTGATGACAAACGTTGGCAGGGCCGATGAGATATCCATAGGGCGATCGCAGGAAGGATTAGTTGTAAAATGTGGTGGCGATTTGCCTCATCAGCTTGGATGAACGTCAAGATTCATGACATAGTGGCCCAGACAGAGATTGTAAGACCACAGCTCATATTCCAGCCGCAGACGCTCTGGTACATTTTTGCCGGTTAAATCGAGCGATCGCGTAAAGTTACGCAGCTGAATCTGCTCGCCGTCATGGCTCCGATTTTGCAGCCAATACCGATTTGTGCCGTAGACACCGGGCTCCCAGAAATGGCGGTAGCTGAAGCGCCCATTTCCCTGCATTGTCATAATGACACGATACGCCGACAGCTCAAGCCACAGCAGTCGGGGCGATCGCGAGAGCGTCTTGACAAGACTAGCAGGCTTATTGAGGGGGCGCTCCTGCACAATGGGCTCAGTCAACAAAACGTGAAACTGATTGCCCTCTTGGGGATATAGCGTAGCAGCAGCCCTCGTTACAGACCAAACCGGCATGTCAAACGACATTATTGAAAGGCTAACCTGGCGACGGTGCTGATTCAGCATAAAGTAGCGATGATGAGAGACGCGCGGAACTGAGAATCGACTTTGACCCGCAATCGGCGCAACGGTTGCCGCGAGCTAGCCACTGTCTCGGTTATACCCCGTAATGCTCTGGGATGCCAAGGGTCAATTACTACATCTGCCGCTGTGCAAATGCCTCAAACTGCGCTGGAATTGATTTGTATTAGCACAGCGGCTTACAGTAATAAGCATGCCACAACTGTCAAGAGTGACCACAGGTCTTGGTAAATTAGAGCAACACTTCAGCAATACATGTAGCAATGGCAACCGCCATCATTCAGTTGGACCAGACTAGCGCCGAGCAGTCCTTGATCATTTCGCCACCCAAAGTCGGCGTTCCTCTCAAGGGCCGCATCCATGTTCCAGGAGACAAATCTATCTCTCACCGAGCCCTTATGCTCGGCGCGATCGCCGCCGGGACCACCCATATTGAAGGTCTGCTGCTGGGGGAGGATCCCCGCAGCACAGCGGCTTGCCTCCGGGCCATGGGCGCGACCATTTCTGAGCTGAATGCCGATTCCATCACCATCACCGGAACAGGATTAGCGCTGCAGGAGCCTTCTACCGTCCTTGATGCGGGCAATTCTGGCACGACGATGCGGCTGATGCTGGGCCTCTTGGCCTCCCAACCCGATCGGTTTTTCACTGTCACTGGCGATGCCTCCCTGCGATCGCGCCCCATGAAGCGCGTCATCGACCCACTACGGCAGATGGGGGCATCTATTTGGTGCCGTCGGGGGGGCTTTGCGCCGCTAGCGGTTCAGGGACGGGCTCTCACGCCCATTCACTACCGGTCCCCCGTGGCGTCAGCCCAGGTCAAGTCTTGCGTTCTATTGGCGGGGCTGGGGGTCAACGGCACCACCATCGTCACCGAACCGGCCCAATCGAGGGACCACAGTGAGCGAATGTTGGCAGCCTTTGGGGCAACGGTTCGGGCTGACCCTAAGGCGCGGCGAATTGAGCTGGACGGCCCAGCCCAGCTCACCGGCCAATCCATTGTTGTTCCAGGGGACATCAGCTCCGCTGCCTTCTGGCTGGTGGCGGCAGCAATCACCCCTGGCGCGGACTTGACCGTTGAAAATGTCGGCATTAACCCAACCCGCACCGGTATTTTAGA
>JBARYO010000552.1:0-2520 GCA_049647905.1 Elainellaceae cyanobacterium
CCGCCTAGCCTTGAAGACAGGCATATCACCGCCAATAGCGATCGCGAGAGCTGCCGGTGGATCGAGCAAATCGGTCACATCCTTGAGGATCGCCGTTATCGAGACCGTTTCGGCCTCAATGCGAAGCCGACCGGCCCGTGAATATTTGAGCAGCCCGTTGAGCAAGTTTTCAATCCGATAGACACGCTTCCTCAGCAGAGTCGTATAGTGAAACGTGCTAGGCTCTACCCGCCCCTGAAGATCTTCTTCGATCCATTCCGATAAGTTGGCGATCGCCCGTAAAGGCGCTTTGAGATCATGGGATGCAATATAGGCAAATTCGTTCAGTTCACGATTGCGTTCGGCAAGTTCGCTGTTGGTTTTAGCCAATATCGCCGTCATACCAGCGAGCTCATTGGCATGGGTGCGAATAGACTGCTCTGATCGCTTACGCTCGATTATCATGGCCAGCGTGTTAGCAATAGCCTGCAAAAACGAGGCATCCTCAGCTGTAAAGTAGTTTGATTCAGCGCTCGCAAGGTTGATAAGCCCAAAAGGCTGGCGACCTGACCCCGCTATCAGCACACTGACCACCCTCGTCATCACTTTCGGATAAAACGACGGCAGAGCGCCAAAGCGTGAGTCGTCGCGGATATCCGGGATCAAGATAGGGCCATCAGTTAGGACAGCTTGCCCAATGACAGAATTAAGGTTTACATCTACCGTCATTTTGTCGATCGCCTCATCCGGCCATCCCGCTGCGGCTCGCAGCACAAACCCACGTTGGTATGAGACCATGTCAAAAACGCCGCAGTAGTCAATATTGAACATCTGCTCAAGCTGCTCAACCGTTTGCTCAAACAGCAGCTTGATGGCCGTTCCTGCTAGAGCCTGCCGAGATAGGTTTGCAATCATAGCTTGTCGAGACAGCTGGGACTCTAGCACCGCATAAGGCTGTCGATTTCCTGGACGCGCGGCATCGCGATCGCCAAATGTCTGAATCAAGTGCGGCAGGCTTTTAGCAACCTGATCCCTATGGATGTAGTCCGTTGCCCCTTGGCGGACAGCGGCGATCGCCTCCCGTACATCAGGATTGGCAAAGGTGACCACAACAGTACTGTTGGGGTGGCAATAGCGTATCTGACTCAACATCGAACTGTGGCTGGCACCAATGAGGTGATTGCTCGCCAATACTAAGGTCGGCGCGTCGTGGATTGAAATGTCTGCGGCTTGGGTGTCGCGGTCCAATATGTCCCACAAGTTTGCCTCTGTAGCGGCGCACTGAATCATGGGAGTGATGCCATGTGACATCAGTTTAGTTTTGAGACTCTCGACGTCAATCGAGCCGTCGTCGAACAATACTACACGTATCATAGTTATTAGCTACATGGCAGCGCCCGCAAGCCTGGCGGTAGTGACAATGCACATCATTTAGGTTTAGGGCCATTGCATCAAAATAGCCAATGACATCAGAGACCCGAACTGGCCCCGACTTAGCTATGTTATCAACACCTTATTGTCTATAGTAGAGCCGGTGCCTTAAGAAAAGATGAGTCCTTCTGTAGAGAGTCATCGGTTTAGACGTCAACACTTAGGCATATTTTATGCGCTTGCAGTTTCATTATTGTGCTGAAGCACTGTGACGTGAGATCTTGACACAAGCTACGTGCTGTTTGCGCTGTCAATGATGGATGACCCCTAGCGTTCCGTCCATTGACAGATGTCCTACAGTTGATAAACCGTCTATCCTTAATTGAAGCTAGTGTAATGGTCCGTAATGCTATGCAAAAAATTAGTGTCGTGCTCATAGAGGATCACGATCTAACGCGAATTGGTCTTCAATCGGCTTTACACCAGCAAGGCTCTATCGAGGTTGTTGGGGAAGCTCGGACTGGAGCACAGGGTCTAGATCTGCTACAGCGCGTTGATGCCGATGTCGCAATTGTTGATATTGGATTGCCGGTCATTGACGGCATTGAGGTCACCCGTCAGTTCAAACAGCAGCGTGCGCAGCGCGCATCGGGGGATGCGGGACCCCGGATTTTGATGTTGACAATGCACGATGGCGAGGAAGAGGTTCTAGCCGCATTCGCTGCAGGAGCAGATTCCTACAGCATTAAGGATGCCAGCATTGACAAGCTGATTGAGGCAATCGAAGTTACGCATTCAGGGGAAAACTGGATCGATCCATCCATTGCCCGAATTGTGCTGCGTCAAGCCCAGCGGGGTGCGCTGGACAAGGTTTCTACAAATGGCGACGATGTCAGAATTACAAGTATCTCTGCGCTGGAGCCAGAGTACGAGCAAGTGATGAAAACCTGTGCCCTTACAGAGCGAGAGCTAGAGGTGCTAGAACTCATCGTCGCGGGCTGCAGCAATGCCGACATTGCCAAGGAGCTATATGTTACTGTGGGCACCGTCAAGACCCACGTGCGCAGCATTTTGAACAAGCTTTGTGTGGGCGATCGCACTCAGGCGGCAGTTCGGGCATTGCGGGCAGGATTGATCCGATAACATCATGCCAGCGTAGCTGCGGCTTGG
>JBARYO010000553.1:0-3255 GCA_049647905.1 Elainellaceae cyanobacterium
GTATCAGTATATATAGCCGCTTTTCCCTTCTCCCTTCCGCTTGACGGTAGTCAGTCGAAGACCTCATAAAAAACTCATACTTCTCAAGTATTTAGACTTTAGGAAGGCAGGAACGTTCCTTTCATTACTGGTCTTTAAATGGAGCTTGTATTTTAGTGGAAAATACTAACAGCTTGCTGCTCGATCTAACTGATTTAGAGGAAATTGTCGAAGTAGAATTTACAGTTGACAGGGAAGCCGCATATACAAATGTCGCATTCTTTTATCCAGTTGAAAATTTGAAAGACATTGTCTGGAACTCTAAGATCCTTTAGAAACTAATGCTTGAGCGAAGTTAAAAATCCCTTGTACAGGAGGGATCCAGCTACCAGCGCCGTCAAAAACAGCAGCGGATTCCAAACTCCGAGCGCCAATGCTGCTAGCCCTGGCCCAGGGCAGTAACCAGAAATACCCCAGCCGACTCCAAAGATGGCAGCACCGGTCACCAAGGGCCAATCGATGTCCTGTTGCGTCGGCAAGTAAAACTTCGGGCCGAGCAGGGGATGGGTCATCCGCAGGACTAACCGGAAGGCAATCACAGTGATTCCAACGGCCCCGCCGAGCACAAACAGCAGCGTCGGGTCCCAGGCTCCGGCCACATCCAAAAAGCCAAGGACGCGATCGCGGTCAACCATTTGGGATAGCCCGAGACCGAAACCAAATAAAAGTCCTGACAGCAAGGCCGCTAAATTCTCTTTCATTATCTTTGTTGCTGTAATGTACCGCTGTAATTCACGCCAGCATGAGTACGTGGCGAGTTATGAACACCGTCAAGATTGCGGTACTCATAAAGGTCAGCACCGCCACCAGCGAGCGGGGTGATAGCCGCCCTAATCCGCAGACCCCATGACCGCTGGTACAGCCATTGCCCAAACGGGTGCCAAACCCGACTAGAAAGCCACCAACCACCATAGCCCATGGGGAGAAAGTGGAGCGCGGTGTTGGGCTTGTCGCTAGCCCGTGCTCATAGATCGAAGCACCTAGCAGCAAACCTAAAATAAAAACACCGCGCCATGGCTCAGGGCGTCTTTTCAGCACACCGTTAATCATGCCGCTAATTCCGGCGATGCGACCATTGAAAGCCAAGAGAAAAGTGGCGCTAAGGCCAATCAAGGCACCGCCAACGAGGGCAGAAAACCAAATGAAATCTGGCATGATTTCCCCCTTATGCCGCCTTTGCGATTTGTAGTATGATCTAATTATAGAGGTTAAACCTTGCAAGCTTGCGCAGGTTGTTTATATAAATTTCTATGTGCTTAAAAACGCACTAAAGCCACGTAAGCGTTTAAAGTGTTTAAGTTAAAATTTAGCTTACAAAACATACATGCAAAGGAGAGAAGCTTATGCTATTCCGCCAGCTATTTGATCAGGCTACGTGGACGTATACCTATTTGGTAGCTGACTCTAGCACTAGAGAAGCTGTTCTAATCGATCCTGTCCTCGAGCAGGTAGAGCGTGACTTTAAGCTGCTTAATGAACTTGATTTAACCCTAAAAACTTGCCTAGAAACCCACATCCACGCAGATCATATTACCGGTACGGGGAAGCTGCGGGAGCTAACGCACTGTAGCGGCATCGTCCCAGAATATGCGGAAGCGGCCTGCGCCGACCAGCATATTCGCCACGGAGATATTTTTAGGATCGGTGATATCGAAATTCGGGCTATAGAAACCCATGGCCATACCGATAGCCATATGGCATACCTTGTCGACGGTACTCATGTTCTTACAGGCGACGCTTTGTTCATTCGCGGCTGCGGGCGCACTGATTTTCAGGGCGGTGATGCTGGCACGCTGTATGATCATGTCACTCAGCGGCTTTTCACCTTGCCCGATGAAACGCTGGTCTACCCCGCCCACGACTACCGGGGGCATACGGCCTCGACAATTGGAGAGGAAAAGCGCTGGAATCCCCGCTTTGCTGGTAAAAGTCGCGATCGCTTCATTGAATTTATGACCAACCTCGACCTCCCCGATCCCAAGAAGATTATGGAGGCTGTACCGGCTAACCAGCAGTGTGGCCGGGTCGGCGCTGCGGCAGGGATATAAAAGGAGCCTTGCCTTGTCTCAATCACCGTAGCGCTACGGGACAGTGATGCGGTCATTGCGAACTAGGAAGCGTCCGCTGAATCGCATAGGCAATGGGTCTCCTGATAGGGGTGCTGCTTCTGTTCCAGGCCGTTGAGCGTGGATATGTAAATGCGGCTCATCGCTAGCGCCAGAGTTGCCCACCTCAGCAATGCGATCGCCCACCACAACTTGGCTACCGCGCTGCACCGCTAAACTCCCTGGACGGAAATGGGCAAGAACCACATCAGCCTGCTCACAGCGCAAAATCACGTGGTTTCCGGCTAGATTGTCGCGGTCAAGCTCGGGAACGGTCATGTCAGGGAGCCCGTCTACAGCAACCGTGATTTGACCCGCACAAGGGGCTGTGACGGTTTCGCCATAGATGTAGTAAGCATTGAGCTGGCTAGGTCGGATTCCCTGCGCCCGCAGGCCAAATGCTCCTAGCTCGACGAAATCCACTGCGTATCCGTTGCCTCGATAGGCGCGGAAGCGGGGTACTGAGGCATCCATCGTCTTCAGGTGGGCATTGATGCTGATGTCGCTGCCGCCGTTGAGGGCAAGGTAGCGGCCCTCCCGCAGCGGCATGCCCAACTCAACCGTAGGGAGAGGGGGTGGTCTGTGGCCTAGGATGCCGTGGACGGCAATGTTGGCCGCAACGACACCAAAAGCCATGAACCCAATCACTAAACCCCATGCCAGCCAGCTTGACGGCCTAGGCTTTAAAGTGCGACGCTGCAAGCCAACAACAATAGCCACCATGAGCAGCAGGCCGTAGAGGTAGGGCGTCCACCAGGGCGGGAACCCCCAAAGCCCCGCTAACGCGATCGCCACTAGGGCTACTGCTGTCGCCAGTACCTGAATGATAAACCCGAGCCAATTGTGGGGTGGGGCGATCGCTAGCCACATGATTAAGGCAAGCGGCAGGATAATTTGAAGCGCGATTAGAAAGTTCATGAACAGTTTCTGCGGTGACGACTGATCGCGTTGGCCACATCGCCCAGGACGAAATTTTGGTCTCACAGCGCAGCCGGTGTAGGTGATGTGGCGCGCGATCGCCCTAATGCATCAGGGCGATCGCTATAAAACGCTGCAGCATGCAAGGTTTTAGCCCCCACACCAAACCTCGTAGTCGTAATCGCTAAAAACC
>JBARYO010000554.1:0-3269 GCA_049647905.1 Elainellaceae cyanobacterium
CTCTCCCACGGTGAACTGGTAGCGAACAAAATCCTGGAAAATGACGCCGATACGCCGCTGCAGCACCTCTACATCCCCCTGAGCTAGGTCCAAACCATCCAGAAGGATGCGCCCCTCCGTTGGGCTGTACAGCCGCGTCAAAAGCTTGATCAGCGTGGTTTTTCCTGAGCCATTTTCTCCCACGATGGCTAGCTTGCTGCCGGGCTTGAGGTGGAGAGAAATGTTTTGTAGGGCCGGGGTGTCACTCTCTGGATAGTAAAAACTCACGCCGTCAAAGCGGATGCCGTCTCCAGGCTCCGTACCTCGGGTGGCATAGCCGCTAGATTGGGGGGTCTCTTCTTCCAAAAAGCTGTAGAGGGTAGAGAGGTAGAGACTGTCTTCATACATGCCACCGACAGAAGTGAGAATGTTGGCAAAGGTGGTCTGTCCTTGGCGAAACACCACTAGATACATGGTCAGATCCCCCAGGGAAATGCGGCTGGCGATCGCCTCCATCACGATCCAGGTGTAGGCCCCATAGAAAGCCAGACTGCTCAACAGCCCCAAGCCATAGCCCCATAGGCTGCGCCGCACTGTCAGGTCTCTGTCCTCAGAGTAGAGCCGCTGAAAAATATTGCGATAGCGCTCGAGGAACAAGTCCCCGAGCTGGTAAAGCTTGACTTCCTTCGCGTAGTCCTCACGGGCCACCAGCACTTCTAAGTACGTTTGTTCACGAGTTTCCGGAGCCCGCCAGCGAAACAAGCGAAACGCCTGCTCGGCAAAACGGGTTTCTGCCACAAAAGCAGGCACCGAAGCCAACATCAGCACCAGCACAGCCCAAACGGAAAACTGCAGCAGCAGCCCTGAGAATGTCACCAAAGAAATGGCATCGCGCACCAGCCCGAAAATGCGGGTCACCATGCTCAGCGGACGGCTTGAGGCCTCGCGGCGGGCGCGGGTCATCTTGTCATAAAACTCTGAGTCTTCAAACTGCACCAGGCTCAGAGTAAGGGCTTTCTCTAGGATCAGCTCGTTAACCCGCTGGGCCAACAGCACTCGCAGCAAATTCTGGCACAGCGAGATGCCCTGACGACAACCGCTCAGCACGGCGACCAGAATTGCCTCTATTCCTAAGTACCGAAAGGCTAGCCATCGGTCTACCTCCAACCCAGATTGCGCCGCCTGCACCACCGCATCGACGATCAGCTTACCCACATAGGCGACAGCTGCCGGAAGCACACCCGACGCTAGGGTAAGGGCGGCAAACAACAGCGTGAACGTGCGGTTTGTATTCCACACCAGGGCGATCGCACGACCGCAGTAGCGAAAGATAGAAGCAGACTGGCGAAAGCGTTGCCAGGGTTGACGGATCCGATTGAAAAGACTATTCATACCCTCTACGATAGCGGCTGCGGTTTAGAGGGTGGAAACCTGCAGCAGATCGCTTGAAGCGCTTGAAATCTTTAGAGAGACGCCTATGCCAACCCAAATGTTCCGCCGTGCAGAAGAGAATTCAGAAAAATTCATCTCATCTTCCGGGTCTTGTATTTCATCACAGAACAGATAGGTATACACGCAATACGAAATCACATAAAAGAAGATGATTACGAACTTACTTAGCCTTGCTGCAGCCAACAACGGCAATCTAAATGGAATGAACTTCGCGGGTCAGGATCTGTCTGGACTCGACTTAGGCGGCATTTCCCTGCAACGCGCAAACCTTCGTGGCGCAAACTTGTCGGGAACTCGGCTAGTAAACACTGACTTAACTGGGGCAAATCTATCCAGTGCCATACTCGTTGAAGCAGATTTGACCGAAGCCCGGCTCAGAAACGCTCGCTTGCCCAAAGCCAATCTCAAAAGAGCCAATCTGTGTAAGACCAGTTTGCGGGGCGCGGATCTCTCCAGGGCAGACTTAACCAACGCCAAGCTGCTGAATACTGATCTGACTCGCGCCTCGTTGATGGGGGCATTGGTTTCAGACCGTGAACTGCGCAGCAGCTGCCAGCTCAATTCTACAATGCTTTCTCGGGGGGAGATAGTGACGACGCGCACAACGGCGTAGCAGCGGGCACGGTAGTTTGGGGCTTTCTGGTAAAGTCTGAAGCCAGGTCGCTACACTGGATCAAGGTCCAGTGCCCTATTTGAGGACGACGCTATGTCAGCCCATCGGTCTACGGCTTTTCTGAATGGTGCGATTGCCCTCGGAACGGTGATTTTGCTGTCCCCCACTGCGATCGCTCAAAGTCCTCAAGGGCGATCGCCCGAGACAGTGGAATCACCCTCAGAGTCCTTCCCTGCCGCATCTGAAAATGCAGATTCGGATCTGGAGCTGGAGGGTGATCCTGGGGATGGCCGTAGTGCCATAGAGGCTGATACGAATGCAGAGCCCTTAGACGCAAATTCCACAGAGCCGAGTCTTGCAGAGCCGAGTCCTACAGAGCCGAACGCCACAGAACCGGATGCCGTAGAGCCGGACGCCGCAACCCGTGACGATGTGGCACCGGGCGCGGCATCGGACAGTGCGACCGTTGACGAGGTCCCGGCTGACTCAAGCGCTGGCGGCTCGAACGATGCCGACTTAACTAACGATGCTGTAACCGTCGACGCTCCAGATGCCGACATTAACCCTGTAGAGACTGTAGACACCGATGCATCAGACACCACTACCACCAATACTGACGCTGGAGATGCTGCGGACACCGACACCGATGCTGTAGACGCAGACAGTCAAAACGCTGAAGCCGAAGCCGAGTCGGAAGCCGAGTCGGAAGCCGAAGCTGCCGCCCAACAGCGCCGCCTTGACCTATTCACCGAAGGCGATCGCCTATTTGAGGCTGAACAATATCCTGAAGCAGAGGCCGTTTATCGTCAGGCTAAAGGCACCTTTGACGGTGACACCGTCCAGCGAGCTGAGACCATTACAGACCCAGCTCTACTCCCGCCAGCAGGCCAGGTCTACTGGCGGGAGTATCAGGCCGGACTGGAGTCTGGGCTAGACACCCGCATCGACGTTCCTCTACAGCTCTTGACCCAGGAGCATCCTGAATTTATTCCTGGCCACCTCAGCTATGCCGAACGTCTCAATCAACAAGAGCAGATGGACGCTGCACTGGCGGTACTAGAGCGAGCAGCGACCCTTTACCCCAACGATCAGACCCTAACCCAGGCCCGCATTGAGGCGCTGGTTGGCCAAGAAGCATGGCTACAGGCGGCGATCGCGGCACGGCAGTTTGCACTGATCAATCCAGAGCATTCAGCCGCCCCTGAGCTGAGGGCCGATGCAGATG
>JBARYO010000555.1:0-3360 GCA_049647905.1 Elainellaceae cyanobacterium
GCTCCAGACCCGAGGTGCCTTGATCATTCCTGCCTTTACCTTTGCCCTCGTGATGGCGCTGCTGGCCGACGTGATTCACCTAGAAGCCATTTTGGGAGCCTTCGCGGCAGGGCTGGTGCTAGATGAAACCGACAAGCGCAAGGAGCTAGACCAGCAGGTGCTCCCCATCGCCGATGTCATGGTGCCGATCTTTTTTGTCACCGTGGGGGCAACGGCTGACCTGCGGGTGCTCAATCCCTGGGTGGCGGAAAATCGCGCCGGGCTCGTGATTGCCGCATTCCTGGTGGCGATCGCCATTATCGGCAAGGTAGTGGCGGGCTGGGCCGCCTTCGGTCAGCCGGGCATCAACAAGCTTGCCATCGGCATCGGCATGATTCCTCGCGGAGAGGTGGGCCTTGTCTTCGCGGGCATCGGGTCAGCCAGCGGCGCTCTCGATCGCCCCCTCGAAGCGGCCATCATCGTCATGGTAATTCTGACCACATTCCTCTCGCCGCCGCTGCTGCAGCTTTCCTTGAAAGGCGAACCAGAGCCAGCAGTCGTCACGGAATAATCAGACCACCCACCCCTTCCCCATGCCTATCTTAGAAACCTGCGTCTTTGCCACCGTTCTGTGCGGCTTCTTTGGCATCGTTCTGAAACAGAACGTGATCATGAAAATCCTCTCCATGGATGTAATGAGCACTGGCGTCATCGCCTGCTACGTGCTGGTGGCAGCGCGCAGTGGGCTATTTACCCCCATTGTCGCTAGTCCACTCACCGCCGATGCCCTAGCTGCCGATGCTCCGGCGATCGCCTACGCTGATCCCGTCCCCCAGGCGGTGATTCTGACGGCAATTGTGATTGGCTTTTCAATTCAGGCGCTGATGCTGGTGGGGGTGATGAAGCTGGCGCGGGACAACCCCACCCTGGAAATCAGTGAGATTGAGGAGAGCCATACGCCGTGATGTTTGACGTGATGTCCCCCGAAACCCTCAATATTATCCCCGTCGTCGCTTGGGTTGCCCTGCCCTTCCTGGCGGGGTTCAGCATATACCTGGTGCCCCAGCTGGCCCGCTATCTAGCCTTGATCGTCTGTATCGTGTCTGCCGCCTACGCCCTGCCGCAGATGTTGACGCAGCAAAGCATCACCCTCACGCTTCTGGATAACTTTGGCGTCACCCTGCTAATCGACACCCTGAGCGGCTACTTCATCGTGATGAATGCCATGGTGACGGCGGCGGTGCTGCTGTACTGCTGGCGCAGCGATCGCTCGGCGTTCTTCTTTACCCAGGTCATCATCCTCCACGGCAGCGTCAACGCGGCCTTTATCTGCGCTGACTTCATCAGCCTCTACGTGGCGCTGGAGGTGATTGGCGTCGCTGCGTTTCTGCTGATTGCCTACCCCCGCACCAATCGCTCTATTTGGGTGGCGCTGCGCTACCTGTTTGTCAGCAACACCGCCATGCTGTTCTACCTCATCGGCGCGGTGCTGGTGTACCAGGCCCATGGATCATTTGCGTTCGTGGGCTTGCAAGATGCGCCTACCGAGGCGATCGCCCTGATCTTTCTGGGGCTGTTGACCAAGGGAGGCATCTTCGTGTCAGGGCTGTGGCTGCCCCTCACCCATGCAGAATCGGAAACCCCGGTGTCGGCGCTGCTGTCGGGCGTGGTGGTGAAAACGGGAGTCTTTCCCCTAGTACGCTGTGCGCTGCTGGTGGAGTCCATTGACCCTGTGGTGCGCCTCTTTGGTGTGGGAACGGCGCTGCTGGGGGTGGGCTACGCCATTTTTGCCAAGGACGCGAAGCGCATGCTGGCCTTTCACACCATCTCCCAGCTCGGCTTTATGCTAGCAGCTCCGGTGGTGAGCGGCTTTTATGCCCTCACCCACGGCTTGGTGAAAGCGGCGCTCTTTTTGGGCGTCGGCAACCTCCCCAGCCGCAAATTCAAAGTGCTGAAGCAAACGGCGATCGCCACGCCGCTGTGGGTGGCGATCGCGATCGCCAGTGCGTCCATTTCCGGGCTGCCGCTGCTGGCGGGCTTCGGATCTAAAACCCTGACCGTAAAAAACCTGCTGCCCTGGCAGGCGATCGCTCTCAATGTGGCGGCGGTGGGCACGGCAATTTCCTTTGCCAAGTTCATCTTTTTGCCCCATGGCCATCAGCCTGACCCCAACCACGCCGAAGCTGGTCACGCCGAGAGTGCTGCATCCCACTCAAAGCCATTAACAGCAGGATTCTGGGCCGCGACCGTCCTGCTGTTGGGGGGCTTATTTGTCGGCAACGGCCTTTACCCCGAGGCCTATGACCTGGCGAACATCGGCAAAGCTTGCGCCACCGTGGCCATTGGCTGGGCCGCCTACTGGTTTGTCTTCCGACACTCTACCGTGGTCTTACCTCGCGCTGCCGAGCAGTTTGAACATCTGATTGGAGCCATGAGCTTAGTGTTAACCCTGCTGTTTTGGATGGTGCTGGCGTGATTAGATACCTGGATTTGCTGCTGCGGCTGATCATTTGGTTTTTGCTCACCGCCGATATCAGCCCTGCCAACATTGTGATTGGGATTTGCGTGGCGTTGCTGCTGCCGCGTCGCTACAGCGCCCCGCCGGTTATCAGAGACTGGCTTAGAGCGTTTTGTGAAATCGCGGTCGCCATCCCCCAGGCCTATATCGAAGCGGTGGAAATGATGATTTTTCCCCACCGCTTCGAGGATGTCGTTATGGAGCGGGTGCGGCCCCAACGTACGCCGGGACTGGTGTTCTTGGATATTTTTCTCATTACCTTTACCCCTAAAACCATCGTCGTAAAGTGCCACCAAGACGGCTGGTATGAGGTCCACCGCGTCCAACGGAGGCAGCCATGAATGCCATTGTTATCACCATGCTTTTGGCGCTGCTGATTCCCATTTACGAGGCTTGGCAAGACAACGATATCTGGCAAAAGATGCTGGCCTTTGCCAGCGTCGCCACCAAAACATCAGTCATGATTTTGACGGTGGCCGTCCTGCGGGACGACTGGATGATTGGCGTCGTTGGCGTCCTGATTTTGAGCGTGGGCAATGCTGCCCTCATGCTCATGGCCCATGTTCTAAAGCGGATGGAGGCATCATGATCCTGACAAGCGTGAGCTATTTTTGCATTATTGTTGGCCTAATATTTTGGTTCTGGGGCACCATACCTCTCCTAGGCGATCGCTCCGTGCTGTTCAAGCTCCACAGCCTTTCGGTATCCGACACCTTAGGCTCCATCAGCATCGTTGTGGGCCTGCTGCTCAAAATTCCGCGAGAGTGGCCGCTGCTGCTGCTGGCCATAATTTCCCTCACCATTTGGAACACGGTGTTGGGGTATGTGCTGGCCTATTGCGCCGCTGGAGGCACTGATGATTG
>JBARYO010000556.1:0-5508 GCA_049647905.1 Elainellaceae cyanobacterium
GCCATCTACCCGGAGATTATCTGACTGCAATAAACTGGTTGCGACCCCCTCTGACTGCAGGGCTTCCCAAAGGCCGCAAAGCTGCCAAAGCCACGTTAGCTGCTGCACTGAAGATGCCTGCTTCCAAACTGATGGAAGCGTGGGGTAGGGATGACCAACCAAATCAACACCCCCACAGAGCAGCAGCACAGGTTGACCTTCCAACTGAACAACGGTCTCCAGCACAGGCAGGTGCGCTTGAACAGCGGCGTAGCGTAGCTGATGGAGCCGAGCGTAGGGCGTGATGTCTTGCGCTAGGGCTGACAGGGCCTCATCGGCAATGTTTCCATCAGCTGTAAATAGATCGGGAGTAGGACGATCGGGCTGCGTATCTCGCCAAACGTGGGTAGAGATCACGATGTAGCGATCGCCGACGGTTTGGCCTGGGGAGACACCTTTTGCACCAACGGCCCAGCGGTAGGGGGATGGCCTAGGAAGGTGGGGGAGGGGGGAGGGCATGGTCAGTTTGGATATCGGTTCAACTGAAACAGGTTCGAAAAATAGGCATCCAGCGTGAATAAGCAGTTACGAGAAGACGGCTGAGCTAACAACATTAAAAATAACCGGAGTCCCACTCACCCACTTTGGCAGCTGAGCTAGAGTGGAGTGGACAACCTGTTGCTAGATACCACATCTGCAAGGTGTTGTACGGCGGGATAACTGTACTGCGAGATAGCGTACTGCAGGATCTAGATGACCATAAACCCTAACGTTCTATTCTGGTTGATTGCAGGATGCACTCTGTGCGTGATGGAGCTTGTGATTCCGACAGCGTTTGTTGAGTTCACCCTGGGGCTCAGTGCGCTTATCGTGTCTCTGGCGGCGCTGGTCATACCCCAGCTTCCCCTGCAAATTGCCCTATTTCTGGTCATGTCAGTGGCGATAACGCTGCTTGCCCGTCGCGTGATGCCGAGGCAGCGAGCTCGCAGCATTGAGGATGCAGCCCAAGGCACAATCCTCGCCCCCATCTTGCCCGGCCAATCAGGCCGGATACTGTACGAAGGCTCGTCGTGGCAAGCGCGATGTGATGACCCTGAGTTAGCGATCGCACTTCATGAACCTGTCTATATCGTATCTCGCAAAGGGAACACTCTCTTGGTTTTGCCGGAGCGACTGCTCTGTGACAATGGTCATGACAGTATTAGCCAAGAACAGTGACAGTCAGTAAAATTTTGCAGATCCAACTTTCAGAAGACATTTCTCACAAGATATTATTATGGGCGGCACCATTGGATTTTTCGTCTTTTTAGCGCTGAGCGGCTCAGTGCTGTTGAAATCAGTTCGTATTGTCCGAGAAGGAGATCAGGTTTTAGTTGAACGTTTGGGGCGCTACTCCGGGCGCAAGCTTGATCCTGGCCTGAATTTAATGATTCCATTTTTGGACGAGGCCGTGCATCGGCAGACCATCCGGGAGCGAGTATTAGACATTCCGCCGCAGAAGTGCATTACGCGAGACAATGTCAGCATCTCCGTCGATGCGGTGGTGTACTGGCGGGTCATGGACCTAGAAAAAGCCATCTACAAAGTTGAGAATTTGCACGATGCTATCGTGAACTTAGTGTTGACCCAGATTCGCTCCGAAGTCGGTCAGCTTGAGCTAGATGAAACCTTTACCGCTCGCTCAGAGATTAACGAAATTCTGCTGCGGGAGCTAGATATTGCTACCGATCCCTGGGGTGTCAAGGTGACCCGCGTCGAGCTGCGGGACATTGCCCCCTCCAAAGATGTTCAAGATTCCATGGAGCTGCAGATGTCAGCAGAGCGCCGTAAGCGGGCGGCTATCTTGACGTCGGAAGGGGAAAAGGACGCTGCCATCAACTCGGCTCGGGGTCAAGCTGAATCCCATATTCTGGCGGCGAAAGCAGACCAGGAGGCCGTAGTTCTCAAGGCCCAAGCAGAACAGAAGGAGCAGATACTCAAAGCAAGGGCGATCGCCGAATCCCTGAAAATCATCACTGAGCAGATGAACGCCGACCCTACCACTAGAGAAGCGCTGCAGTTTTTGATGGCGCAGCAGTACATGGAAATGGGCACTCAAATTGGCCTTAGCGGCAGCAGTAAGGTGATGTTCATGGACCCCAAGAGTATTCCCGGCACTGTGGAAGGACTACGCTCCATCATTGACAGCCCTGATCGGTAGCCCAAGCGGGGCTTGTGTTCAAATCACCATCTAACTCAGCCCACAGGCGGAATGTTAATGCTTTCCTAATCTCACAACGCTCCCAGGGAGACTACCCTGGAAACGACTTGATTAATACAATCGGTTTTGAGGCATTGCGTACGATCGCAATTTCAGCTTTAGCTTAGCGTTTTTCTCACCCGACTATTTACCCTTTCACTCTAAGGAGATCTTCAATGACTCAG
Organism: Elainellaceae cyanobacterium; assembly: GCA_049647905.1. Classification (GTDB taxonomy): domain Bacteria; phylum Cyanobacteriota; class Cyanobacteriia; order CAKZMO01; family CAKZMO01; genus JBCCAG01. The sequence goes on from JBARYO010000556.1 coordinate 2,404, forward strand.
AGCCTTTTAGAGCAGCTTCGTCAGATGACGGTCGTTGTTGCGGACACTGGCGATATCGAAGCCATTAAGTCATTTACGCCGCAGGATACCACCACTAACCCGTCGCTAATCACGGCTGCAGCTCAGATGGAGCAGTACCAGGATATTGTGGATGATACACTCAAGCGGGCCCGCGAAATGGCCGGCAGCGACGCCAGCGCCAAGCAGGTGGTTCGCAAGGCTATCGATATGCTGTCTGTGGCGTTTGGCCTCCGCATCCTGGATATCGTGCCGGGCCGCGTGTCCACTGAAGTTGATGCGCGCTTATCCTATGATACCGAGGCAACGTTAGAAAAAGCCCACTCTATCATCGCCCAGTACAAAGAGGCCGGAGCCGATCCCGATCGCGTGCTGATCAAGATTGCCTCCACATGGGAAGGCATCCGCGCCGCTGAAATTTTGGAGAAGGAGGGCATTCACTGCAATCTGACGCTCCTATTCGGTACCCATCAGGCAGTCGCCTGCGCTGAAGCTGGGGTAACGTTGATCTCACCGTTCGTCGGTCGGATTCTAGACTGGTATAAAAAGGAGACGGGCCGCGAGGAGTATGCTCCTGAGGAAGATCCTGGCGTCGAGTCGGTGACCAGCATTTACAATTACTTCCGCAAGTTTGGCTACAAGACTGAAATCATGGGAGCGAGCTTCCGCAACGTTGGTGAAATTTGCCAACTTGCAGGCTGTGACTTGCTGACTATCTCGCCCAAGCTGCTGAAAGTGCTGGACGAAACCAACGAGGAACTGCCCCGCAAGCTAGACCCGGAAGCCGCCAAGTCCATGGACATCGAAAAGCTATCGATGGACAAGGCTACCTTCGACAGCATGCACCAGAGCGATCGCATGGCCAACGAAAAGCTAGAGGAGGGCATCAATGGCTTCTCCAAGGCGATTGAGACTCTAGAGTCCTTGCTGATTTCTCGGCTGGCTCGGCTGGAAGGGGAAAGCACCCTCAGCCATGCGGCCCAGGATGTCTTCCTGGTATATGACCTAGATGGCGATGGCTTTATTACCCGTGAGGAGTGGATGGGCACCGATGCGGTGTTTGATGCCCTCGACGTTGACCATGACGGGAAGATTAGCCCAGATGAAATGGCGGCTGGGCTAGGTGCGGCGGTACAGGGAACGGCAGCGGCAGCATAGCGCGATCGCTCTAACGTCCGTTTACGGCGAGTGTCCTAATACATCAGGACACTCGCTTGCCTTCTTTCACTATGGATAGGTAATAGTGAGATCAGTTGCAAAATCGATCTTCGCTTCGGGCACAGCATGTCAGAACAGTAGAAATCCATTTGGGAACGTATCTCTTTATCGACAGGAGCCATTCTTGTCCCAATCGCCGTTGCTTATGTCGGCAATTCTTTCTCGAAAGCAGTCAAAAATCGCGAGGTCGAAGGTAAGTTTGTCGAGCTAGCGCTTAGTATTCTGCAAGAAGATCCGACCCCAGAAACTGAACCCCTCGTAACCGTCCCAGAGATTTAATGAAGACTTAGGCCTTGCTGCGGCTGAACTCAGGTAGGTTAGGGGCATGAGTGAAGACATTGAGATCGCCGGGGTCAAGATCCCAAAAGATGACTGGGAGGCCAGTCCTGCCAGCATGCGATTGCTGGTAACGGTGCTCAGTGAACGATTGACAGCATTGGAAGAGCAGGTCAAGCAGAACTCACAGAATTCGTCTAGGCCGCCCTCCTCAGATGGGTTTGGCAAGCAGGTAAAGGAAAAGAAGAAGGGCAAGGCAGCCAAGAGCGAGAGATCGCCCAAAGCACCTCGGCAAGTACGGAAGCTTTATCCTCCAGAAGCGTGCATTGCGGTGCACCAGGTGAAACCTGAGGTTTGTGGGTTTTGTGCTGAGGGGCTGAGTGGTCATGACAGGCGAGCTGAGCGGCACCAAGTGCTGGAGGTGCCGCCTGTGGCAGTGGTGGTTACGGAGTACCAACTGCATAAGCTCACCTGCGAGCATTGCGGGGGTGTGACGAGAGCAGAGCTACCGAAAGGCGTGCCCTCGTCGGGCTATGGGGAGCGGCTTTCGGCTATCGTTGGGCTACTGAGCGGACCCTATCGCCAGAGCCATCGGCAAGTGTGCGCGCTGATGGAGGAGTTGTTTGGCGTTAGGCTATCGCGAGGCGGGGTGGGGCGGATACGCCAAGAGATGAGCACAGCGGTAAGCGGGGCAGTGGCCGAGGCGAAACGCTATGTGCAGTCGCAACCTGTGGTCAATAGTGACGAAACCAGCTTCTCTCAAGGGAATCGGGATGGCCAGAATGTTCAGAAGAGCAAAGGCTGGCTGTGGGTGCTGGCCACTCCTCTAGTGAGCATCTTTGAGATAGCGCTCTCTCGCTCGAAGGCGACGGCAAAGGCCCACATCGGGGAGAGCTTTAGGGGTATCGTCATCTCAGATCGCTACAGCGCCTACCAGTGGCTGGCGTTAGACCAATGGCAGGTCTGCTGGGCCCATCTCAAACGAGACTTGACGGCGATAGCCCAGCGCAGCGGCGCGTCGAAGGAGATTGGCGAAGCGCTGCTACGGCGAGAGCGGCGATTGTTTCGCTGGTGGCATCGGGTGCGCGATGGCACTCTTACCACCGAGCAGTTTGCCCGCCATGTCAGCCACTTGCGAGCAGGCTTCAAAGCGGAGCTAGAGTCGGCAGCGGCCCTGCCGATTGCCCAAGGCGAGAAGACGCCGCTCGCCAAAACCGTGCGCACCTGCCGCATGCTGCTCAAAGTTGAGCCTGCTTTGTGGACCTTCGTCACCACCGTCGGTGTAGAGCCGACCAACAATGCGGCAGAGCGGGCATTGCGACCAGCGGTAATCTGGCGGCGCACCAGCTTTGGCTCGCAGTCGCAAGCGGGTAGCGAATTTGTGGCCAGGATGCTCACGGTGAGTGCTTCGTTAAAAGCGCAGCAGCGCAACATGCTTGATTTCCTCATACAAGCTTGCCGGGCGGCACGAGAAGGATTAGCACCGCCTTCATTACTGCCGCTGATTCCAGACGACAAGCCTTGTCCTGACGATAAGCCGCTGCTGGTGACTCCTCTGCTAGTGGCTTAGAACTCTCCTTCAGGGACGGTTAC
>JBARYO010000557.1:0-1688 GCA_049647905.1 Elainellaceae cyanobacterium
AGTTCCACCCTTACCTGCTCCAAATGTTAATGATCTGATCCTTGAATCTTGAATCTCAAGGTTGCTAGTGACGATGGCGATATTACCTATATCGCCAGATGAGCCTTCGAGACCAAGTGAATCAACGAAGCTGTTCTCTTGAAGGAGTATGGAAGTTGCGTCAATAGTGATATCACCGGCCCTAACCGCTATCGGAGTAGACGTGATTATGAATGAGCCAGACACCTGAAGTGCATCGGCCCAGACTGCCAGATTTCCACCTGCTAAGGTCGATAAACGCCCATTTGCAATGTTGATAGTTGACCGTGCTACAGCTGTAGGAAACGTCACGTCTCCGTTAGAACTAAGTTCAACAGTGCCCGGCTCGGCAAGCCCACCAACTTGAATCGCGCCAGTTTCCGTCGTCACATAGCCTTGCTCAAGCAAGACATCGCCCCCCAGCACCGTCACTCCGCCGCTATTGATTAACCCACGGCGATCGCCTGTCCCACCCTGCGCGCGATTCACGATCGCCCCTGGCACTTGGTTAAAAAAGAACGCCGACGGGTCCACCGATAAGAGATCTGAAGGCACCTCTGGCACCAGCGCACTAAACGCCTCTTGACCAAAGCCGATAGCATCTGCCGTCGTCGCCGTGAATGCTCCACCTAGGTCCAGACTCGCATTCGGCCCAAACATAATCCCGTTCGGGTTCATCAAATACAGATCCGGTACCGAAGCTCCCGTTGTACCTAACGTCCCCAGGATATTAGAGACGTTGCCCCCCGTTACCCGGCTAAAAATATTCTCCAGCCCTGCCGGACTATCAAAGAAAGCTCCCCTGCCTTCCGCAATATTGAATTCTTCAAAACTGTGAAACAGGTTTTGCCCCCGCTGAGCCCCACCAGTAATGACTTCATTCGGCGTCCCGTTAAAATTTTGGAGCACCTGCGATCGCTCTTCCCCCAACGTGTCATCCGGCACAATAATGCTCTGCGCCACCCCAACATCAGGCCGTAACGCAACCAGCGCCACCACCCCTACAGAGAGCAGACCAGGTAGCTTACCGAACCTGAACACATATCCCATCTGCTTCCCCTGGGCGATCGCATTGTTTTTGTACGTCAGAGTTTAAGACACCATTGCCGCTTCTGATGGCTCTCGTTACAAACCGCAGAACAGGGTTGCTCAGGCTTATTCGTCAACTACAGGCAGCCGCCGCGTCATTTTCGGCAATCCCGCACCCTACTTTCCGACAACCAGGTTGGAACGAAAACCTCGTGATTCATCCTGCCATCAATTCTATCGTTATACACATGGGCAGCAAGGCCGCAGTTGAAACCCTCAAACGCTCTAACAGAGCTGGTTTCCTCCCTCCTTGCCCACTATCAATTCACACCGCATTCTTCCATTCACCACACCTGTTCTTAAGGAGACAATCATGGCTTACATCTACGGCTCTATCTTCAGCGACTCCATCGGCGGCACCATCTTCGGCGACAACATCTACGGCTACTCCGGCAACGACTACATCAACGGCTACTCCGGCGATGACAACCTCTACGGTAGCTACGGTAACGACACTATCTACGGCGGCTACGGCTACGACGACCTCTACGGCGGTACCGGCAACGATTACCTCAGCGGCGATAGCGGCAACGACTACCTCAGCGGCTGGTCTGGTAACGACACCCTGCTCGGTGGGTCGG
>JBARYO010000558.1:0-6327 GCA_049647905.1 Elainellaceae cyanobacterium
CGCTGCAAACAATCGCGGTAGGCAATCTCCGCCTCGCTCAGCTTGCGATCGCTATAGGTGCCTTCAAAGTTTAGCAGCACCCGCTCTAGAAAATCATTTCCCGACTCCTTTATCGCCCGAGCAAAATTGGACTTACTAAGCTGCTTAGGCAGGCATTCAGCGACCACCGTCAGATCCATACCATCGGCAGCTATAAATCGCTTCACCGCCGGTGCTTCATCGGCGTAGGCGGGGCAAGCAAGGCCGCTGACAGCAGCAGCCACGAGAAGCACTAATACAAAGCGTCGAGCTATTGCACGAAAGGTTTGAGCCGGGAAAAACATTAGGCCGTCACAGGTGAAGAAAATTGAACAGATAGCCCCATTTTAGACACAGGGCGTTGAAAGATCGCAAAACCCTATCATCTGCGATCGCGCAGACATAGCCCCACCAATCGATCTAAGCCATCGCTTTATATGGCGCGAAAGTATAATACTTCGGTTGAGAATCTAACCTGACATGGAGCCAGTGAACCCCCAGACCAGAGGTATTGATCCACAGGGGCTCATCGCTCAACTGGGCCTCAATCGTACAGCCCAAAACGCGGAAAAACTCGTGACGCTGGGGGTCCGGAGCCTCTCGCACAAACTTGGCGAAATGGGTATAGGCCGCAGCCGGACCCTCCGGACAGGGCACCACCAGCCAAGCATCCCCACCCAAATTCTCAAATGCGACAACCGCCTCATCATCTGCTGCCGATCGAAAGTAGGCGTCAAATGGGTCTGGATCCGAGTCGACCTGGTCAAGGCTATTGCTTTTGAGCAACATACATTCATAGACCCTATCGATAGACGATAGCGTAACGGCAGGTGCTTCCCAAAAGACGGCCTCAAAGGGCATCTCAGCAACCAGCGATATGTAAAACTGGCGAAAGCCAGGGTCGTGCGTCCAGCCACGGATTACCTCTGCAAAGGTCATCGCGTTGCCCCCGCTATCGAGCGTGACCTTACAATGATGTCCGACCTCGGAAAAGTCTAAGGTTGCGTTCCATATAGCCATGATTGTTCCGCAGCGCTTGGCTTGCCTGTGTAACTCAAGATGTCGAAGGCTCGACAGACTTACGCTAAGACAGTGCCCACAAGGCAAGCATCACCCAGACTGGTGCCCGACAAGCTTGCATTGTCGAGGTCAGCACAAAGCAAGTTGGCCCCATCCAGTGCCGCCCCCGCCAAGTCAGCGCCCCGCAAATCGGCCTCCTCTAAATTCGCGCCATTGAGAATTGCCCCGCGGAGGTTAGCCTGACTCAGGTTGGCCCCCTTGAGGTTGGCCCCGTTGAGATTTGCGCCCCGCAGATCAGCGCTGCGTAGGTCTATTCCAGCGAGGTTGACCCCCATCAGCGTTGCGCCGCTGAGAAACGCCGCTGCAAAATTGGTGTGCTTGAGGTTCGACTGCATCAGGTTGGCCCCCCGCAGATTGGCCCCCCGCAGATCTGCATTCGTCAGGTCGACCTGCATCAGGTTGGCCCCCAGCAGATTGGCCCGCAAATCTGTCCCGACACATTGGCACCCCACCATATTTACCCCTTCAAGCCGAGCGCCGTTGAAAATGGCGTAGCTCAGGTCAGATCCCGTGAGCATGGCTCCTGCTAGATTGGCGCGGCTGAGATTTACCCTGATCAAGTCTTGGTCTTCAAGCCGCGCTCCCGGCAGTTCCGTGAGCTGCCCTGCCCGTATCGCCTCAATGTTCATACGTCATTCTTCAATGTCATCTGTGTTGTGCTAGGGACAATTTCTGCCAGTGCGAAAGCGATCGCTTCAGCCCGTCAGATCCCCGACGCCCCGGCTAGCAGTACTGTATCACTTACGCAAATTGCCCAATGCCGATAGCTTGCGGCATCACGAGCGGGATCAATGGCGTCACCTACCATACCGTCAGCGTCGGTTCGGCCAGTTCAGCGTCGTCATCCAGTAGCCAAAGACCAGAGGCGATTTTGGGAGTCGTTACCGATAAGCTTAGTCCCTGGCGCAGGCCATTGACTAGCAGAGTCAAAATCTCAACGAGCTTTGGATCCCAGCGTCCTTCTTCCCCAATGCAAACTTCAAGGGCGCGGCCCAGCGCATCGGCGTCCAAGTTCTTGCCAAAGCGATCGCCCTTAGGGGTCTCCTGCTGCTCTGCGAGTCGAGTTTGAAAGGCGCTGGCCAGCCCCAAAATTCTTGACTCCACCGGAATCGTATCGCCCTCTAGGCGGGCAGGCAGGCCCGAGCCGTTCCACCACTCGGTGTAGTGGGTGATGATGGCGGCGATCGCCCTGAGACGTGGCATGGTTCGCAGCACCTGTGTCCCAGGATTGAGGGGGCAAAACAGCCCGCTTGCCGCCGCCTCTTCCTCTAGCCGAGGGGCCGCCGCAATGGGATCGTCTATGTTTTTCAAAAACGCCAGCCGATGCAGCAGTCCCGCGAGCCGCAGCCGGTGGAGCTGCCAACCCGGTAAATCGAGGAGCTGACCTATTGCTTCCGACAGTGCCGCCACTTCAGCCGCCGCCATGGGGTTCCTCATATCGGCCTGATCCATAATTTGGGCCAGACGCAAAAAGGCCTGCAGCTTGTTGGAAACCAGGTTGCTCGCCAAGGGTTCGGCGCTATCGGGGTCAACAATAGTGAGGTCTGGGCTGGGGGACGCGGCGTGGGTCTCTTCGGCAGTCTGCAGATAATCGACGACCCGATACACAATGTCACCCAAATGAAGCGTGGTGTCGGGGGCGCGGCTCATGTCCGCGCCAAAAGCGTCAGCCGTGCGCTCAATCTGCGCCATCAACGTGTTGTGTAGCGCCTCGTCATACTGGCGCAGGTGGTCAGCGGCGAGCTTGGCCGTCTCCAGCACAAGACCCGGCTCAAACGTCCAAAACCCGTAGAATTTCCGCTCTAAGTCCGTCGTTGGCTCGCCTAAGGCCCGGTAGTCCTGCGGGGAGAGCTCTTGGCAGAGCACCATCGCGGTGTAGGTCGGCGACAAGATGATCAGGTGCCACTCTTGACCCACGGGGTCGCCGTCGCTGAGGCTGACCAAATCGACGTTGGGCTTTTGACCCGTTGGATGGTCGTGGAAGCCTGCATCCGGGGAGGCCATGATGACAATGCGCTGGGCCTCCTCGGCAATCTCACCGTAGCGATCGGCTTCCTGGAGATACCATTGCCCCCGCTGAAACGCAGTGATCACCAGTGGGTCGCTGTCGATCGTCAGGATGGAATCTTCTAGCGCGTGACAAAGCGCCACTAGGGTGTTTTTGTAGTAGACGCCAAAATTGAGCGATTGCTGTTCGCCATTTACTTGGTGGGCATCCCGAAGCCTTTGTAGAATCGAACCGCTGAGCATGAGTTGTTAAGTATGGAGTGGATGTTAATGAATATGGAGTGGATATTAAAAAGGGAGGATTTTATAGTTTGGAGGCAACGCCTGCTGTGCCCAGGTCAAGACACGGCGGTGAGTTCACGGGGCTTGTGGGTAATTGGGGCCGATAACGCCTCCTCAAGCTCGGCTAGGCCCAGGCGCTCTTCTAATATTGCCATGACCTCGCGCCCGAAGTCTTTAGGATTGCGCCGCCAGGCCTGCAGACAAACCTCACCAAAGAAAGATCCCATGGGCTCTGGGTTCCACAGCAGCTTTTTCGCCGTCCAGGGCATCATGCTCATGGGGTTGTAGTCGGGTTTGAGGATATCCTGCTTCAGCGCGTATTGTTCTAGATGGGTGTGGGGCTGGAGGCCAATGAAGAAGATGGCAGGCTCCACTTTGTCGGCACCAAATACGGCTTCTAACGCCCGGTGATAAGCGACCGTTTGGCGAATGGTCTCTGGGCGTTCGTCAATCACGTTAAAGGAATAGTTCACCGAGACAATGTCGTTGAACCCAGCGGCTTTGAGATCGCGGCAGTTTTGCAGCACTGTCCGCAGGTTGTACCCCATGCGCATTTTACGCACCAGCTCCTGGGATCCGCTGGTAATGCCAATTTCAAAGTAGTTCATGCCGGTTTGCACCATGAGGTCACACAGCCGGGGGGTGAGGTTGTCCGCCCGAATGTAGGCGGCCCAGTGAATATCATCCATCCCAGCGGCTAAGACTTTTTCTAGCAGCTCGACCGCGTCATCAATGTAGCGCCGAGCCGGAATAAACTGCGCGTCGGTGAACCAGAAGTTACGGATGCCGCGTTGGTATAGCTGCTGCATCTCGCTGACCACTTCGTCTGCCGGATTGATGCGCACCTGCTTCCCTTCGACAACGGTGTAAATGCAGTAGCAGCAGTTATGGGGACAGCCTCGCTTGGTTTGAACCCCGACGTAAAAGTCTTGCTCTTGTAGATAATAGTCAAACTCGGGCCAAATACTGTCGATGTAGTCGTAACGGCAGGCCGACTTTTCCACTGGCGTCGGACTCTCGTGAATCATGCGATCGCGAGGCTGAGTTTCTCCGGCAACGTAGCAGCGCTCGTCGCTAAAATCCTCTCCTTTGAGCAGCTTTTCTAGCAGTAGTTCACCCTCGCCCACTGAAACGATTGTGCCCTGGGGCAAGCGATCGCACATTTGCTCATAAAAGACGCTAACCGCGCCACCACCCACCACAGCCTGGACATCAGGCACATAGCGCCGCGATCGCGTCAGCCCGCGCCGAATCAGACCCAGGTTGCGCCACAGCTCACTGTAGTAGGCTGTGGTTACCCGCAGACCACCAAACGCGCCTCGGAGCTTCGTCAGTGGATTACGGGCATAGTAAAACTCGAATGCGTTTTGCAGGGGATTGCCGCCGCGGCCACCCACCGGAGCGTAGATTTGAATGTCGCGCCACGAGAAGACGAGCACCGTTGGACGAAACTCATCGATGCGTTGGTCCAGCGCATTGGCAAAATCTAGGGGGGGAATGGTTCCCATGTCGAAAATTCGCTGCGCTACCTGCGGTATGGCCTTGTGGATATGGTCGGCCAGGTACACCACGCCAATTGGAAAGATAGGATTACAAGGTAGGCGGACGTATAGGATGCGGTGGTTTGAGGAAGTCATGGGTTATGGGCGAGGCCGTCTTGAGAGCTTGAGTCCAACACCGGAGTTACAGGCACGACGCGATTTGTCAACGATCACGACATTCCTGAAAAATATTCATATATCTTCACGATACCATCCACGTCTTTAACCTGCATCTTTTTCGGGGTATACAAAGGAGGCGATCGCCCCAGAGCCTGATGCTAGCTCAGCGGACACAGCTTGTGAGACCGATCACCAAATGCAAAGTCTAATAGTGATACAACGGGGTTCTTGAACCTTAGACCTATTTCTTTGAGTAGGTTTATGAAAATTGACCTCCGAAGCAGCGGGCTTGGTATTCGGATTTACACTATCTGGGATCGCCTAGTGTTACGGTTTCAACAAGGCATTATTACGACAACATAAAGCTCCACACATTAAAAAAAGGTTATGGCACAAGTATTTGATCCCGTCCCATCGGACCATCCGAGCCACATTCTTTGCTGCTACATCAATGCAACGAGTAAGATTCAGATTGCTCGTATCACCAACATCGAAAACTGGTATTTTGAGCGCGTTGTGTTTCCGGGACAGCGGCTTATGTTTGAAGCTTTGGCCTCTGCCATGCTAGAAATTCATTCGGGCGCAATGGCAAGCGCCATCTTGTCGGATACAATTCCCTGTCGACGTCTGAAGGTTAGTGCCGAGGGGCAAGAAGCCGCTGACTCTAACTCTGGCTCCCAGCCGGATGATAAGACAGCACAATCTACTGCAGCAGCAGAGGCTCAATCCTCGTCTTTTCGAGATGGCTTAGCAGCGGCAGCAGGGTCTAGAAAGAACAATACGCCACGCTATCAGCCTGTCTGAAGTTACTGCGGGTCTTGCCTTTTCAGGCGAGCCTGGGCCGTACATGCTAACGTAGAAGCGGCTTAGAAACGAAGGACAGCCATTGGATTTACCCTCTTTTATATGGTTATGGCGCGTTGCGGCTTGGTCTATGGGCCTGTCGCTATGCGCCTATGCTGTTTTGGCTGCTACCGGAGGGTGGATCTGGGTCCGGCGGGGCCTGCTTCGCTCTCAGTGGATCAAACCGCTGCACTATGGCATGGGCATTTGCCTCGTCTTGCTCGTTTTGCTCTTGCTGGCCATTGGGCTTGTCGGTACGTTGGGAGAGTATGGCAGTTTGGGGCATTCGGTCCATTTAGCTGCTGGGTTAGCTGTCGTAGCATTGGTCCTGCTTTCTGCCTGGAGTACCACGCAAATGGGCACCAAGCCCTGGGCGCGGTGGCTTCATGTTTCACTTAATGCCGTCCTGTTTGTTGCCTTAGCAGCAGTGTCCTGG
>JBARYO010000559.1:0-8143 GCA_049647905.1 Elainellaceae cyanobacterium
ATGGCTGCAGTGAGACAGTATCTAGCCCTGCGGATAGTATTTGGAGACGGGCTGTAACGCAGTATGATTTGGGCGAAGCAGAGTCAGCTATCACTAAGCTAGATCGCCTGCTGCTGGCGTCGCCAGATGATGCTGTAGTCCATAACATGCGCGGCCTTTTGCATGATGAGCAACAGGCTCACAAGTTGGCGTTGGATGACTTTACCCAAGCAATTCAGTTCGCTTCTGAAGCCGGAGTCCCGCTGTGTAATCGTGGGGTACTGCGCCATAAAATGGGGGATTTGGAGGGGGCGATCGCTGACTTTGACCGCGCTAGTCAGCTGATGTCAGACTCGGTCATCCCGCAGTTCTACCGGGGCCGCAGTTGGGAGGTATCAAAGGCCTATCAACGTGCCCTCAATGACTACAGTAGCGTCTTGGCTACTATTCCTGATACCGCTATTGCGCTGTGCCGGCGCGCTATGGTTTACCGGCAGATGCAACAGTTTCCCCAAGCGCAACAAGATCTCAATGCTGCCGCCTGGGCTTTCGTCCGTCACAACAATTCCGGTGCCGCACGACGTACGCTTCAGCTGCTAAAGCAGTGGGAACAGGATTCTGAAGTAACCGGTTCTGGGGCAGGTGGCTCTGGGCTAGAGCCATCTGATGCCGGCGATCAGGCTAGTGCAATTCTGTCCCCTACCGTAGAACATCTGGCCAGTTAGACCAGGATTCGCCAGCTCGCAATACAAGCAAATTAAGGAGCAGCTAGCGCTCCTGGTCGAATTTTCGGGTTGAGTCAGCCGCTATACTCATTTTGGATGCCTCTCCTGATGAGACGAGACCCTATGACCATCTCTAACCCCCCCTTTCCGGGCCGCTGCGGCCTCAATGTGGTTATTGCCCTCGATAGCTCTAGCTCTATGGGCCTTGAGAACTTTAACCTCGCCCGCCAATCTGCCAGCGACTTTATCCAAGCCCTGAGTGCAACGCCATCCCAGGCGGGGTTAGTCATTTTCAGCACGGCCACTGACGTTCTATTTCCGCTTGTCGCGGTGGATAATCCCGCCAACGTCACGGCAATTACCGATGCGCTCAATGGGTATCGCTATGCTGGCGGCTACACCAACTGGGCTGATGCTTTGAATAAGGCAAAGAGCCTTGCTCCTGACCTGATCATTCTCTGCACAGATGGTGCCCCTTTCCTGCCGAACAACCAGAAAGGTGCAGAGACCAATGCGTTTGAGGCGGCTGATCGGATTCGTCAGTCGGGAACGCGTATTGTCGCAGTCGGCGTTGGCACGAGAATTTTGCCCGCTAACCTGCAGCGTATTTCTGGGCCTAACCGTAACGACGACTACTACTTGACGAATTTCGATACGCTGGACGATCGTCTCCGGGAAATTGCACTCCGGGCCTGCGGTGGATCAATTACCGTTGAGAAACGGGTTGAGCAACCCGACGGCAGCTACGCTCCGGCGGACGGGTGGACGTTTGAAACTGTCCTACAGGATAGAGGAGACGCGACGCCGTCCTTACCGACGCGCTCCAAAACTGGGCTAGATGGTCTGACTAGCTTTCGCTGGCAGGTGACCCAGCAGGGTCGCGTGACGGTGAGCGAAGACGCCATGCCGGGCTTTACAACGGGGGTCATCACCTGCACTCGCAACGGGGAGGCGATCGCCGCTCCACGGGACGGAAACGGCGTTGCGCTTACCCTCAATGTCAATGACGTCATTTTGTGTGAATCTCGCAGCCGTCCGCTGTATACCTTACTGGCGTCATCGTTTGCGGACCGCCGTGACCCAAAGCCCCTTGCCAACGAAACTGTGGGCGGCAAAATCTACGCGTTTTTGAATCCTCGAAATCTGCAGCGTGATGGCGCTGATACAAGCGCCGCCATTGAGACGGTTCAATTCGGTTTAGACCGCCCCCGAGGCGAGCCAGGGAGCTTGGAGCAGTTTGCCCCCTACGACTTTGCTGGCGGCGGTGGCCCAACGGCAGCCCCATTTGACACCCGTATGGTGGGCAACGGTCCCCACAGTATCTACGTTGAGATTCGCTTTAAGGACGAAACGCTTCAGACGTTAGTTGTGCCGTTTACCGTCGCTAACCAACCCCTACCCTATCGTCTCCTTGTTTCCCGCCACGCGGACCGCCGTGATCCCCAGCCCTTAGAGGGGATTGAGGTCAGCGGCGACTTGTATATTTTCCTCTCTGCCGATGACGGCACGTCTATTGATCGGGTGCGCTTTAGCCTGGATAGCCCTTTTGGATCGCCCGGTCGCCTCGAATCAGTCTCCCCCTATGATTTCGTTGGTGGCGGTGTCAAAAAAGCACTCCCGTTTGACACTCGTCAGATCGACGATGGCCGTCATAGGGCATATACCAAAATCATGCTCAATGACGGTACGGTTCAGGATTTCACAACGTCCTTCACGATCGCCAACTCATCGGCATAGAGGACCGACCTGTAGATGCTAAAATCACCGTGACTTCGCTGGCGAATCCATGGACCTCAAAGCTCTAATCCGTGACATTCCAGACTTTCCCAAACCCGGAATCCTATTTCGAGACATCACGACGCTGCTGAGCGATCCAGACGGTTTGTGCCATACCATTGATAGTCTGGCAGCAGCCTTTGCCGATCTATCGGTTGATTACGTCGTCGGCATGGAGTCTCGGGGGTTCATTTTTGGTGTCCCATTGGCCTGCCAACTGAAGCGAGGGTTCGTGCCGATTCGCAAACCCGGTAAGCTGCCAGCAGCGGTGCACAGCGCTGAGTATGAGCTGGAGTATGGGACAGACCAGCTTGAGATGCATCAGGATGCCCTAGCGCCGGGGAGCCGCATTCTTGTGGTAGATGATTTGATCGCGACGGGTGGCACAGCACGGGCGACTGCAGAGTTAATTGAGAAGGCAGATTGTCAGGTTGTAGGGTTTGGATTTGTCATTGAGTTGATGGATCTAGGTGGTCGTAACCAATTACCTCCGCAGGCGTCCGTTGTCTCACTGGTTCAGTATTAGCATAGGTCTATGTCCCAATCGTCTCATCGGCTTAAGCCAGTACTGACCACGATGGCTCAATTTTTTGCCAGCGAAACAGTGGTCTTCGTGTTTAAGCGGCTGCTTCAGGCGCTGCTCACACTGCTGCTAGCATCGGCGCTGAGCTTTCTAATTATTCAGCTAGCCCCAGGCAATTTTCTCGATGTTCTGCGACAGGATCCGCAGATTTCGCCGGAGACCATCCAAGATTTGGAAGCCCGCTTTGGTCTCGACCAATCCTTTTTAGAGCAGTATCGGCGCTGGCTGTGGCAAATCTTTACCCGGGGTGACTTTGGTACCAGCTTTGCCTATCAGCGATCGGTGGCCTCAATTTTGGCAGAGCGGATTCCAGCGACGCTGCTGCTATCCCTCTCCTCGATTGTGGTGACCTGGGCGATCGCCATTCCACTGGGCATTATTGGCGCAGTACACCAAAACAAACCCATCGACCGGGTGCTGCGGGTGATCAGTTACCTAGGACAGGGGATGCCGACCCTAATCACGGGGCTCCTGCTGCTGTTTTTTGCCCAGATGACGGCCCCCCTGTTTCCTGTCGGCGGCATGACCAGCATCAACCACGCCGATTTAACCCTGTTGGGTAAGGTGCTTGATATCGGCTGGCACCTGATTTTGCCCACCATGGCCCTTAGCCTGACAAGCTATGCCGGTCTACAGCGCATTATGCGGGGTGAATTGCTGGATGTACTGCGGCAAGATTATATCCGTACAGCGCGGGCTAAGGGACTGCCGGAAAACCGCGTTATTTACATCCATGCCCTGCGAAATGCGGTTAATCCGCTGATTACGCTACTGGGCTTTGAGTTTTCAGCGCTCCTGAGCGGAGCTTTTATTACCGAAACATTTTTTGACTGGCCGGGTCTAGGGCTGTTGGTGCTGCAAGCCGTGCAGGCGCAAGATCTCTACCTCGTGCTGGCCAGTTTGATGATGGGAGCGGTAATGCTGATTGTGGGGAACCTGTTGGCGGACCTTTTACTCAAGGTCATTGATCCACGGATTAAGTTGGCAAACACCCCTTAGCGGAAAAGAAATCTAGAAAGCCTGTCTGGTTGGTTAGGGATTATCAGAGCAAGCATCAATGGTGCAGCGGCCACTGCCCCGATGCTCTAGGATAACGGCATCATCTAAGTCAGCAGCGTTGTTGGGTACGGTAAGACTAGGTTCGGGCACAACTGCAGCATAACGAGTGCCAGCTGTCGGCGTTTCGGCGATCGCTGGCGTCGATAGTAGTACTGTGTGTAGCAAAGCGCCTAGAGATAGAACTGTGTGGATTGCCATGGAAAAAGCTGCCCATAATGGTCTATTTGCTGATACGGGCGCTAGCGTTCGTATCAGGATAGACCACAAAGTTCCGCCCTTTGGCGTATTGATCTTTACTGAAGTGCGAAGAAGGCAGACTGCAGCAGTCCAATGGTGAATCCCAAGATGCCACCAAGGTTGACAATCGCCTGTAGCTCATTGCGGACAATGCCTTGAATAGTCACCTCTAATTCCTGAGGTGATGTCGCATTGACCCGGTCGACAATGACTTGGTCGATGTTCAAAATCGGAATAACTTGGGCCACAATTGTCTCTAAGTCGCGCTCTAGATAACGCTCCAAAATGAGGGCAAGCTCGTAGCTGACCGGAACTAGGGACTTGGCGATGGTGTCGGAGCTGCGTAGCCGAGTAACGAGCAAAGATGCGATCGCCCGCCAGTCGATCGACTCCCCCAGATCCCGGAGCACATCGGCTCCCTGAACGTAGAGGTACTCCCGCAGCGTTTGCCGCACGGTCTGCCGCAGCTGCCGCACCGTGTATACCGGTAGGTTTTGCAGCGAAAAATTTTGTATCCACTCCTGCAGTCGTCCCTTAATCCCAAGCTGCTGAATCAGACGTTCTATCTTTGCGTTGCTGGCGTCCTGCTCTTCCAAACAGTAGGTTCTGAGCCTGACTAGGGTGTTGCGCAGCCCGATGATGTTGGCAACGACCCAATAGGTGCCGGTTGCCTGCTCCCGAATCGCCTCATCAATGGTGCGGATATTGCGATCCGTCAAAAAATCAACGATGGCCTGCCGCAGCGTGTCAGGGGCCAAAACTGTCGTCAACAGCCAAGTGGACACCTGCTCAGCTTGGGCTTCCGTGAGCTGTAGCTCCAGCAAAACGCGGTCAAAGATTTGATTAAACTGGGGCTCAAGAAAATCTTCGCTGCGGGCTAGCGCTTTCAGCAGTTTGGGTAGCGATTCTTCTGCTAGATCCTCGAGAATACCAGCAACAACACGGGTCGCCTTTTCTTCGTTGGGGCCAACTTGCTCAATCGCCATTTGCAGTAGCCAGCCAATCGCAGACTGCATTCGCTCTAGCGCCAGGAGTCGACGGGCCAGCTTTTGCAGCTCATCTGGCGTGAGAAGCGATTGCATGATGGTGTCGGCAATTCGCTTGGCGAGTCGAGCCTGGTTGCTGGGAATTAGCCCTGGTGTAAAGGGCACCCGCTTGCGCCCGATGTAGATCGGACGGTAGGGCCGAAACAACATCTTGATCGCCAGATCATTGGTGAAGTAGCCGATGATGCCCCCCACCGCCGGAGGCGCGATAAGCAGCCAAAGATTAGGAAGTGCCACAGAACATATTGAAGAAGGGACTTGATCCAGAAATTAAGCTGGACCTCGGGGCCAAACATCACGAGAGCTACGCTTTTGTGACAACCAACGTTCCCATCATGCCACCTACCATTGTGTAGTGGACCGCTGCTGCAAACCCGGCTTTCTGGGCCAGCTCAACCTGGCGATCGCCAGTGGGGAAGCGACGCAGACTGTCACTAATGTAAGCATACTCTGACTCTAGACCAAACTGCCGCGCAACGGGCACAACCCAGGCGTCGAGGTAGGCTTGTTGAAAGTTTTGCATCCCAGGCGTCTCGGGCCGATGGAAGTCAAGGACAGCCGCTCTCGCGCCGGGTCTGAGAACGCGGTGGATTTCCTCTAAGCTTTGGGGGATGCTGGCCACATTTCGCAGCCCGTACCCCATCGTGATCGCATCGAAACAATTGTCAGCGTAGGGCAAATCGAGGGCATCTCCAACGACCCAGTCAATGGGCGCAAGGGCCGACCTGCCATAGTCGTCGTTACGCTGCCGGGCGATCGCTAGCTGCTGCTGGGCGAAGTCAAGGCCGGTGACTTGTCCTGAATATCCGGCACGGCGGGCCAAAAGATAGGCCAAATCGCCGCTGCCGCAGCAAATATCTAAGCAGGATGCCCCGAGAAAGGGGCGCGCCCAGTCCACCGTCATTTGCTTCCAGACCCGGTGCTGTCCAAAGCTAAGCCACGTGTTGAGTGAGTCATACACCGGAGCGATGCGATCGAACAGCGCTTGCACGTCACTCGACGGTTGAGGGGCGGATGGAGAAGTCAAAATGCTGGCTTTCAGGTGTAGTTAACCCCATCAATTGTATCTGAGTTCAACCCACGCCCCGCGATCGCTGCCGGAATGTTCCCCCATGGTAGTCGGGCTCTTCCACCCTCAATAAATCTGATGGGTCACTGATGACTTTCTTAACCCCGGATGTTGTATTCAGATTCTTGACCTGGGATCTGAACAGAGAACCCGCCATACGCTCTAATCAAGGACAGCAGGGTATAAATCAATATAATGCAGCCCATCATTTCGAGGGTCTCCTCTATTGTTACCATAAATTGATAGGGAAACTGCTCTTTTCTTAGCACAATATTAGAAATATCCAAGCTCAAATATTGCCCTTCCATCATTTCAAGGCCAACGGCGCCAAATACATATACAAAAGCTGAGGTAGCCATGAGATAACGGTGTCTACTGTCGATCTTTTTAAAGAAAGGTAGCGTTATTATTAGCACTACGAATCCTGCAATACAGTAAGGAATGATCCAAGAGTTTGTGAAGAAACCAGATGTCTTTATTAGTCTTGACGTCGGTCCTATCAGCTTTTCATGGATCGCCAGAACCTCATCAGCCGATAAGAAGAAGAACACAGCGCTGAGGCAGGCCGAGGCCCGTCTGACTTTAAGTGGAGCCCTTGTAAATGATAAAATCATAAATAGAAGACCACATACAGACAGTAGCCCTCCAGAGTAGAGCGTTGGCAAGCTTTTCTCTTGATCAAAATCAAATATTTTAATCAGAGTTCTGACAACTTGATTTTCTGTTCCAATAGAGTATCGAAGCACTAGCAAACTAAACTGGCCAATAAGTAAGAAGGCGGTGAAAAAGGTAAAAATCCGAGCAATATTAAACGGTTGAAACGTCAAGCAAGATTTTTGATTATTGTAAAGCATTGTAGACTGAGTCCTCCCAGACTAGAAAAGTTAGCATTTGTCATGCAGGAAAAGGCCGTAAGCCAGAGCGAACAGCATTCTCACAGGTTAAGGTAAGATTAAATTAACTTTAAGAGTGGCGGCTTGGGAAACCTTTCAAAAGAAATTTACTTGAGCAAAACGCTGTTTGGGAGGCAGAACAAGTTTTCATGAATCTTGCCGAAACAGTCCTGTGGAGAATCTTTCCTATAGGGTATATGGGACTACCCCACCCCAGATATATCTAAGGTGCGATCGCTGCATTATTTGCTTGGACAGTCACTATCTAAGCGTGGGTGATAGTTCCTGAGAGCTGGACTGGGGCGATCGCAACGGCCTCAACGAGCACAGCGCAGGATAAATCTCGATCTCGCGGTCGAGTGCCCGAGTCAAAACCTCCCTCTCTCGCTGAGCTGCCCAAATCTCCAGTTCCAGATGGTCTGTCCCCGCTACTACTACATCCAGAGTCTTGTCCGAGCTCTGACAAGTGATAGTCACCGCCCGCTGATTTTTCGTTTTATCCAGACCCACCGCGATTCTAAGAAGGCCTGACAGCACCTGTATCATCTGGCGATGCTCTTTCGACAATTGCCGAAACTTCTTATGCTTCTTCGTCGGCGCAGCCTTACAGTGGTAACGTGTCAGATGCCCAATCAGCAAAATTTCCTCATCCGTAAACCCCCTAGGGTCAGTGCGATTGATGATGTAGCGCGAATTTTTGTGGTGCTTGCGAAACGAAACAAACTGCCCGACGTCGTGCAGTAGGGCTGCGAACTCCAGCACCTCCTGCTCAAACT
>JBARYO010000560.1:0-2466 GCA_049647905.1 Elainellaceae cyanobacterium
GTCCCCGGCATCCCCGAACAGAACGTCATTTTCGCTCCGACCTCGAATGCGATCGCGGCCATCACCGCCAAAGACGATGTCATCAAGGCTGCCGGTCATGTTTAGGCCAGCATCACCGTCGAGGCGATCGCCCCCTTGGGTGCCGTAAAGGGGGGGAGCAAAGTGCTCGCCGAGCAGCAACCCGTCACGGGACTCGCCGACAGCGTCTAGGGCAGTGAAGCCGGTGCCCTCAGATGCGATCGCGAAAAAGTTAGCCAATGCGCTACTCGGCATTGACCCAGAAGGTTGGGTTAACACGACAGATCTCCTAAGACAGCTTAGTTCTGAGACAGCGCACTGCTGCCTCACTCAAACAAATATTTGGGCTTGTTCAATGCTGCGAATCCATATCTTGATTCATCAATACCAAAAAACCTTGCTCAAGCGTTTGGTACGCTGCATGGCCAAATTAGTGCGGCTCGAACTATCGTTGTACCGCTATGCCGTATGACATGTTTGACCCATGGGATGTTCCCAATAAGCAGGGTACGCCGCAACGCACCCCAAGAGACTAATTCGATGATTCAATTACCGCGTAGAGGGGAATGCTGACGCGACTGCCGTCCCGTCTTCAAACACGACCCGCTCGACTTCAATGTCTTGGGTTTGCTCTAGCACAAGCGTGTTGTCCTGCTGCCCCTCAATTTGGATGCGGGCAACAGACCCGCCCTTGACCTGACGCATGACGATGGCCTTTGCTCTGTTACCAGCCCTGACACCTTCTGTCCCATAGCGAATCGTGAACCCTGCTAGGTGAACCTCTTGAAGGCTCCCGTCTGTCGTTGGGAAAGTAGGGGCATCTTCAGGGGACTGAAAATCGGCTGCGGCCTTTATCTCAGGGGCAACCATCACTGCCGCTCTTGCTGATGGGCGGTCAGCCATGAGCTGGACAGCACCATTAAACTGCACCTTTAAAATCGTACGGTCTGGCCCTTCCCCCACCAGCGTCAA
Source organism: Elainellaceae cyanobacterium (assembly GCA_049647905.1). Classification (GTDB taxonomy): domain Bacteria; phylum Cyanobacteriota; class Cyanobacteriia; order CAKZMO01; family CAKZMO01; genus JBCCAG01. The sequence continues at coordinate 991 of JBARYO010000560.1, forward strand.
ACGACCGCGATCGATGGTGACAGGTTCAAATAGGTCCAGCTCTCCAATAGGAAGCTGAACGACTAGGTCATCCTCCGGAGGATAGCGGTGAATCAGCTGGCTGAGGGCTACCGCATCATCTTGGCCATCGTTGGGCCAAACGCCGTAGTCAAGGGCGCTAACGCGCTGCACAGGACGCTGGTCAGATGACTGGCGAGCAAGCTGTAGTCCGGCAATATCCCATAAAGGGTCGAGGAGGCCCCCCAGCGACGCTAAGAAGACGACAAAGCAAAAGGTCTGAATCCCCAAAAGGGTATAGGAGGTACTGCGCTTGGCAATGCGGCGTAATCCCTTGCCATCAGCGTTGATGCTTTGGTTGCCCCGATTGCTCCAAGACTGCTGTGCTAGGTTCATCTGGGTCCAAATTTTGACCAAAGACGCCGCCCATTGGGTTCCCAACAGCAGCGGAAAGTGAACCGGCTTCATCACCGACGGGCGTCCCCAAAATACCAGGCCTAGGGTCAGAGGGCGACTGAAGGTGACCCAAGAAAGGACAATACCCACCGCTACCCAGCTGCCCTGAAGCAGCGACAGCAGTAAAAAGCCGGGGGTGATTAGGCAGGTCCAAAAGCTGATGCGCTGGTCAATAAGGCTATACCAGGCGAACCACCCTATTCGTTGAGGGCCAAGGGCGATTGCCCGTCCATTATTGCGCAGCATGTTGCCATACCAACGGCGCATGTTGCTATAGGCCCGGTCGACCACTGATCCCGAAACGGTTTCAATAGAATAGACCAAGGCGTCGGGAATGTAGAGCATGTCGTAGCCTCCTTTTAGAAGCCAAAACCAGGTACTCTTGTCGTCTCCCGATAGAAACTTGAAGTGGCCCCAAAGCCAGTCGTCGAGAGCGTCGTGCTCTAGCTGATCGGCAAAGCTAGGATTGAAGGCGGCTTCTGCCCGAAACAGGGAAAACCGCCCCGTAAGGCACATGACTTTGTGGGCAAGGCCGTCGGAGCACATCTGCACATGACGCTGGGCAAAGCGCAGGTGAAACCACTCTGAGAATAAATATGACCCCGACACCACTGGCATTTCATCAGTGGTCAACGCTCCCATTTTGGGGAATAGGCGAAAGAAAGGCAGGCACTGACGCAGAGCGCCGGGAGCTAGCTCCGAGTCGCCGTCCATCAAGGCCACAACGGTATCTTGAGGTAAGCCCAGCTGCGTCAGCTTCCGCAGGGCATCCGCCATCGCCTTGCGCTTGCCGTCTTTTTGGGTCATCAGGACCAGTCGCATCGTGGTGAGTCCCGGGTCTTCGGCTTCGAGAATCGCCCGAATCGCCTCATTTTCGGCGTCGCTGCTGCTGTTCGCCAACAGCGTAACGGGCTGGACTAAGGTTTTGGCTTCGCGGGCGATTGCCCGAAACACCCGTTCGGTGATCCAGGGCTTCTCGTTATAGGTGGGTACCAGAAAGCACATGTGGGGTAACGCCTCGAC